>JBDLIF010000007.1:0-19935 GCA_039714955.1 Pseudomonadota bacterium
GGGACGCACAAGTGTCGCGGGCACAGGATGTGCTGGAGCGACCCTTGCCCTGCACCACCACAAGCGCACCCTTCACGGTGTTCAACTGAGGATTCTAGGATTAAAGATTGGAAAGTTACCAACCACCCACATAGCGGGGGGCGTGAGAAAAGCCCCTAAAAGGGTCTATGGGTTCCGTGCTCATGCTCGTGCTCGTGCTCGTGCTCGTGAACGATATTACTAGGTCGGTCGGCACATCTTCGTTAGCATGGCAACCACCTAGCCGATCGCACGCCTGGGTTTCACAAGCTGCTGCTCGAGCAGCTCAACGACATCCTTAAATCGCGCCTTGTTGTCGTCTCCTATCGATATGAGTGTTCGATGGGCATCCAGAACCGTCCTGGCCATATCAGGCCCCGTATTGTCCTGTAAAGCAAGCTCCCGGCTGTCGGTCATGGCATGCCCTACCTCATCCACGATATCGAAGACTTCATCGAAACCAATGGAGAACAGCAGGGTATTGATGTCTTCATTGGTGGAAACCAGGGTAACTTTCGGGGCACCACGCTGTTTCATCAGGTTGGCAATGTGTGCCAACAGGCCAAGATTGGTACTGTCAATCGTCTCGGTTTCCCTTAGGTCCACCATAAAACCTTTGGGTTTGGGGCCGTCGAAAAGGCTTCTTATGAATTTATCCAGTGATGCGCCAATCGTATAGCGGATTTGTCCAACGAATTTCAGACCATGGATGCCAGCATTGGTTGTGTAATAGACTTTGCTATTGGACATTCGTGGAGCACCTAGTGATGGCCAACATGGCGACATCATCCAGTAATTGGCTGGTATCCTTCAAGCCGATCACTTTTGTCAGTTCTTCAAGCGGCATATCCGTACTATTCACATTGGCAAGAAGGTGTTCATAACAGGCTCTATTCGATTTATCCGGCATGAGTTCGAAGATACCGTCCGACATGAGCACAAGTAAAAAATTCGCGGGTAGCCGGATCTCATTGTTGATAAACCGCACCTCATCAAACAGACCGACTGGCCGGCCTTTGGTACTTATCTGCTGGATCCGGGAACCATCGTAAAGGAAGGGATGGGGGTAGTGTCCGCCATTGCTCGCAATCATGCGACTACCGGCCACATCCATGACAGCGTAAAACATGGTGATGTATTTATCCAGATCTTGCCGAAATAGTTCGTCATTCAACCGTTGTAATGTCCGGTTGGGGAAAAGAATCGTCTCATCACCATCCTTGAGTGCATCACACATCTGCGACATCAGGGTCTTGACGATCACTGTGACAAAGGCTGAGCCCGTGTCATGACCGGATACGTCCACCATGTAGAAACCAATATGCTCTTTGTCGATGGAAAAATAATCGACAAAATCACCACTCAGGTGCATGGCGGGGTAGAGCCTGTGGCGAAAAACAAACCCACCTAAAACCTGATTATCCAGCGGCAGCAGCCGGGTCTGTACTTCCCGCCCCGCCTGCTGATTGGCCTGTAACTGATCGAGCGCGTCACTCAGTTCCAGATTAACCTGCTCCAGTTCAACCTGATAGGCGCGGTTCTCTCTCACCAGCCGTGACCTCTCCAGGGCCTTGTTAACCGCAACCTCCAGGACCTGCATGTCAGGGATGGGTTTTGTCAGGTAATCCCAGGCCCCCCTTTTCAGCGCCTGAATGGCATCACCAATCATGCCGGCGCCGGAAACGACGATCACCGGTGTGTCTGAGGATGCTTGAGTGATCTCCCGCAGTACATCCAGACCGTCCATTTTTGGCATTCTGAGGTCACAGAGCACAAGATCCGGTTGATTTTCTCGAAACTGCTCCAATCCCCGCAGCCCGTCCGCGGCCTCCAGCATCTCATAACCGCTGTCTTCCAGATAAGCAACGATATTTGCCCGAATGGTCGGGTCATCTTCAATGGTTAGAATACGTTTGCTTTCAGCCATGGCACCACACTATCCGTTTTGCAGGGATCTTATTGCCTCAGCGATTGGGGTCATGTCAGAGAGGGGTTTCTGAAAGAGGTGTTCCTCCCTGATGCCCAGGGTCTTCAAGTCATGGGGGACGATGTAATCGACCGATCCAGTGTGCACGATAAAGGACATTTTAGGACACAATTCGTGTATTGACCGAATTGCCGTATTACCATCCATGCCTGGCAGGCGCATATCCATGATACAGACGTCATAACTCTGATCTTTTTGCAGAATTTCAATGGCCTCTTCACCGGAGGCAGTAGATACCGCCGTCAATCCTTCATCTTCGAGAAATGCTTTCAAGCTGGATGTGATCAGGGATTCGTCATCCACAATCAATACGCGAATGGTCATAGCTGGTACTCTTTCAATATGATATTGCCGCGTTCAGCGAGTCGGGAAGCGATTGGCCGCTACGCCTACACGGATGTAGGTGGTAGAGCAATGCATGGAGCGATTGCCGAGGCGCACCTCGCAGGTAATGGCAAGCCCTTGCCAAGAGGTGTAACAACGCGGACGATCGCTTCCCGGCTCGTCCGCAGGAAGCTAACCAGATGATCCAATACGGCGTTGCAGCCCTTGAAAAGGGCCTGCCATTCTCTGCGGACTGCGCCTTGTCTTGGATCATCTGGTTAGCTCTGAACACGGCAATATCCTATTGAAAGAGTACTAGACCTCTTGTTTATAGGGTAAGCGTATGACAAATCGACTCCCTTCACCGAGTATAGAATCCACTGAAATTGTGCCGTTATGTTGTTCTGTCACGATGTAATACGAAACTGATAGACCCAGCCCAGTTCCTCGCCCGATAGGCTTGGTGGTAAAAAAGGGTTCAAAGACCCGCCGCTGAACATCTTCTTCCATACCTGGACCGGTATCTTCAACCTCAATGCGGGCCCACTCGCCATCATCTACCGTTCTGAGCAGGATAGATTGTTGGGTTGAACGCTCCTGACCCGCCATGGCATGAGCGGCATTCTTTATCAGATTGAGCAGTACCTGCTCAATCTCCGTGCGGTCACAGGCAACAGAAGGAAGTGCCGGGTCATACTCTCTTACGAGCGTGATTTTTTTGAAATCGTAGGTCTTTTTCAGGTCGTAGTCACTGGCGGCAATGCGCACTACGGTATCGAGTAACTCATTGATCGATACTGGAGAAAATTCCACTGTGCTCCGACGGCTGAAGGCAAGCATGTCAGCAACGATGCGGCTTGCCCGTTCGGCAGCCTCACGAATACCCTCCAGGAAGCCGAGAATACCGCGCCTCTCAAGAAATTCATGCATGACAGAAAGATCCAGTCCGAGTTCATCCGCGGTGGTCTTATTTGCCGGAATGTCAGGTGAGAGACGGCGCAGAATATTCTGGCTGCTCTGCAGCACACCACTCAGTGGATTGTTGATCTCATGGGCCATACCTGCCGCCAGCCCCCCAACCGTCATCATCTTCTCGGTCTGCACCATCATCTGTTCCATCTGAACCCGCTGGGTAACGTCATCGATGCGGATCATGGCACCCAGTCTGTTATCGGCCCCCAACGGATAGATCACGATCTCAGAAAATCGGGGGGCGCCATCGTGATGTGTTATAAGCCGCTCGATCCGTGTTGGTGTACCGGTATCTATTGCCTCCATCAGATCATCCATGCGGGAATAGTAATTGGGCAGTACCTCTGAAAAAAGCTTGCCTCGAACTGCGTCCGCGGAGAGTCCCGATTCCTCTTCAGCACCTGAGTTCCACATGGAAATTTTTCCATCCGCATCCACACCTACAAGGGTGGAGGGCATGGAGTCAAATACGTTCCTCAGGTAGGCGCGGGTAGCCTCCAGCTGCTCAGCTATCTCCTGCAAGTGATGATTGCTCCGGTCCAGCGCCTGCGCCTCGTGTTTTCTGTGCAGGCTGAGCCAGCCCATACGCCAAAGCACCAGCCCAACCAGGATCAGCCCGGCAAACAGCTGCCAGCGAAGTTTATCGATACTCGCATCTACACCGCCCAGGTCTTTGATGAATACCAGCGACGCCTTACCTCGATAAGAGTAGCCGATCGCCTCCTCCAGCCGATAGGGACGTCCGGCCGGTTTCTCCCGTTGATAATGACCAAACACAAAACCGTTGGCAGCGGTAACCTTGAGTTCCTGGGTGTATCGCACATGTCTTCCCCAGGACTCAACCAAGGTACTTAGCTGCTCAAAATTTTGTTGCTGTAGGGTGCCATGGAGCAGAAATTTAATAAACAGGATATCGTCTTCGGCGTTTTCCCTGGCGATCTGCAGTGACCGCTCCCTTTGCTGCTCCAAGGTCGCGAAGGTCGACACAAACAAGATGAGCATGAACAGGACCAGACCTGGCCATGGCGACCTCAGATTTCTGATAGTGGAATTATTCAACGCCGCGCTCACTTAAATGTTTAAGCACGGCTCGCAGATTGTCGTAATCCGCATCGTCAACAGGCACCAGCGACGTCACGCTATGCTTTATGGTGCGTAAAATCGTACGCCCCTCATCGGTATCTGACATTTGATAGAGTGCTTTTCTAACCACCTCGACAAAATGATCGGGCGCATCTGAGCGAGCCACGAACAGGTGTTCGGAAAATGGCGCACTTTTGGCGAAGGCCTTTAAGCCCCTGCCCTTGTAGTACTCCATCACCTCCTCCTTGACCGCACCTGCATCGAACGCTTCTGAGAGGACTGCCAATGCCACATTTTTATGGCTGCCGAGAAACTGATAATCCGCCAGATCGCCTACATCAATTCCGTTGTCCAACAACATATGTCGCGGCACGAGGTGACTCATGGTGGATGCGGGATCACCAAAAGCGAAGCGTTTCCCGCGCAGGGACTGTATGTCGCTGACCCCACTCTGCGGGCTTGTTACCAGATAGCCATGAAATACAGGCTCACCATTGACTTCAAGACGTGCCAGCAGCGGTTTCCTGCCATACTTTTCCACCAGACGTATATACGCGGCTGGGCCAAGATAGGCGATATCCACCCTGTTCTTGCCGATATGCGTAATATGTTCGCCATAATCCCGTCCAATCCGCACCACAACCTCCCTGCCCAAAGCCTTCTGTAGATAATTTGCCAGCGGCAGGTAGCGTTTCTTAAGCTCCTGGAAGGGAAGATAGGGATGAACAGCCAAAACAATAGGCTGCCCGACACGCCCACTCTCTGACGCATATGTCAGCGAAAAACCGCTCAGCATCAGGATGAAGGATAAAAGGCTGTGTGAAAGTCGCTGCATCAACATGACCTTAAAGGCAGAGATTTGAGGTTAGGGATCAATGGTGTTGACAAGTCTCCAACCAGCCGCATAGCGGGGGCTTGAGAAAAGCTCCTAAACAGGGAATATAGGTTCCGTGCTCGTGCTCGTGAACGATATTACTGGGTCGGTCGACACATCTTCGTTTTAAATTATCCTTCGAGGACCTTGGTGAAACCCCTGAGGGTGGGTCTAGTCAATGCTTCTCCAGCTGCTTGACCAACGCCTCGATCATCGGCTTGAGCTCCTTTTGCCTGACTCGCTGGATCGCCTGCTCAGGGGTCAGCCACTCCCGGCCACGGTGGTTCTCCTCCCAGATCGACTCCGGCAGCAGCCGGCTCACCGCCATGGGGTAGACATGCACGGTACACTCCGCCCCCCACTTTTCGTAGCTGTAGCTACCCAGGGGCAGGGATTCCACCTCACCCTCCACACCGGCCTCCTCCAGCGCCTCCTTGGCGGCGGACTCCTGCAGAGTCAGGCCGGGATCGCCTATTCCCTTGGGTACCACCCAGTGTTTTTTCTGGCTCGACCTGACCACCAGGATCTCGGGCTTGCCATCCTGTATCCGGTAGGGAATCACGGACGACTGGGTGTAGTAGTAGGCAGGCCGGTCCCGCAGCTCCTTGCCCTGCCAGTCAGGAAAGGGGAACTTCTTCGGCAGGCTCTTCGGCAGGGTGATCGACTTCAACTGAGCACAGCCAGCGAGCAGCCGACTCCAATCATCCGGCATCTCTATCCGGGCCAGCGTGGCGGTCGGCAGCAGATTGCCATCATTGGGCAGCGGGATCTTCTCCTCGGAGAGATAGACCAGCAGATCCGCCAGACTAGGATTGTGCCCCACCATCAGCACCCGGTTGGCCTTTGCCGGACAGCGACTTAACACCTTGAGCAGTGCCGTTATGCCCGCCGCATAGATGTGCGGCTCCTGTTTGATCTGCCGATGGTCCACAGCCATGGCTTTACAGGCCTTCTCCGCCGTCACGATCGCCCGGGCGGCCGGGGATGAGAGGATATAATCGGGCAGCAACCCCTGCTGCCGGAGCCAGATACCCATGCGTTGAGCGCCCCTTTTTCCCCGGTCCTTCAGCGGTCGGTGAAAATCGTCAGTCTCCTGACTCCAGTCGGATTTACCGTGCCTTAGCAGTAGCAGTTCTCGCGCCATTGGTCGCCAACCTCGTTAGCTCAGTATCTCTGTGTAACAGTATTGCTGTAAACCGGTAAAGTCGATCCGCCCGCTGGCCTCATAGATCGGTATCGATGCAAGCATTTGCAGATAGGTCCGCTCATCCAGCTCCGTAGTATCCTGAAAAAACCGACCGTCCGCATACTGGTAGAAGGGACCAGGGGATTTCATGATCGCGGAGAGCAGATCCCGGCGCTGTTCGAGTTCCACCCGACGCAACTGCAGGGGCTGTTCGCTCTCTCGATGCCAGTTTAGCACCAGAAAGGCACTCAATGGGGCCTGCGGGACTATCCGCCCCGCCCCGTAGAGCGCCTCTACATCCACATCATACTTCTCCTCCAGCTCCCACAGCTCCTGGGTTGGCAGGGCCAGCAGGTCCGTGCGCCTGGACTCGGATATCAGCGTCTTGAGCCGGCTATTGTGGACGATGGTGCCGGGATTGATCCGCGGCAGCTTGGGTATCCCCCTGGCCACTATCCCCCCAGCCTCCTGGCGGATGAAGAGCCGGTCGTTGGTGAGATAATCCACCTCCTCCCGCTCCAGCAGCTGCAGCATCAGGGTGGACTTGCCGCCGCCGGAGAGCCCCGCCATACCCAGGGTTTTGCCGTGCCTGACCAGCCCGGAGGCGTGACAGATCAACCAGCCGCGCTGTTGCAGCCAGTTCATGTATTGGGCATTGATGAAGTTGATGACCTGATTGTCATTTTCGAGACAGGGACCCGCGGCAATCCGGTAGGGCTCGCTCTGCAGAAAGAGCATGCCGGTGCGCACCTTTCTGACCAACCGCCCGGCGGGCAGATCCAGATAGGCGTCCTTGCGTCCACGCTTGCCCGGCTCCCGTTTCCAGTCCATGAACTCATTTTCAAGCTCCACCACGGGGCTTTCGATGGCAATGATCTCTATATCCAGGCTATCCGCCTCACAGACCAGATGGGCAAAGTAGTTGCCCAGATGTTCGAGCAGCTTCGCTGAATTGGAGCGCAAGCCAAGCACACAGCCAGCGCAATCGAGCGCCATACGACCCTCACACAGGACCGCATCACCGCGCATGATCTCAACGGCGTCTGTCAGATCGCCGATCTCTTTTGCCTGCCTGTCCATCAGCCTGCCAGCTCCTTAAGCACATGCGCCACATAGCCTGCCGCCGCATCTATGCCTATGCCCTCCAGGGCGCCGCGGAAGCCACCGAAGGCGGAGACCTCGAACACCACCGGGCCCTGCTCGCTCTCCGCCACGTCCACCGTGGTGAAATCGAGGTTGAACAGGGCCTGGGCGCGATGCGCCAGTTCGATCATACTGTCATCCGCCTGAAAGTTCTCGTAGTGGCCACCGCTGTGGATGGTGGTGTTCCAGGCCCCGGAACTGCTCACCCGGGCATAGCTGCCCAGATACTCCCCACCGAGGAAGACCATGCCCAGATCCCGCCCAGGCAGGTGCAGCCGCTGCTGCAGATACATCATCGGATTGGCGGCCTGGAAGTTCTCGATCTGCCGCTCCATCTCGTCCGGCGGATCGTGTGCGTCGATCACCGCCATCCCCCTGGCCTTGGTGGAGTAGAGCGGCTTGAACACCGCGGAGCCGAAATCCCGCAGGGCCGCCGCCGCCGCCGCGACACTCTCCGTCACCCGGGTCGCCGGCATGGGTATGCCGGCATTACTCAGGGTCATGGTGCAGCTGAGCCGATCGATCAGCCCAAGCATGGAATCTACCCGGCTGAATACTCTGATGCCCCGGCCCTCCAGCAGACGTAACAGCTCCAGTCTGTCGAGGCTGTTGGGACTGTATTCGGCGCTGATCTTCTTCACGATCACCGCGTCGAGCCGGCAGAGGTCCCACTCCTTGAACAGGAGACGCCCATTCTGCAGATCCGCCTGCACCAGATCCATATTCACCACCAGACGGAAACCGGTGGCCGCCTCCACGGCGTCCGCCAATGCCTCGGTAGACCATCTGCCGGGAATGCCCACCACACCAATTCTTGGATTAGCCAATGAAAAGCTCCTTGACGGGTACCTGATAACCCGCCGTTGAATCAGGCTCCACCCGCAACACCTGTTCGATCAGATAACGGGCCCGTAAGAACATCGCCCTGGAGAGTGACTTGTCCAGGATAAACCGGGTGGAGGTCGCAAACGAACGGGCCAGCCCCAAGGCCAGCCGGATCTCGAATAGGCCATCACCCCGCTTGCGGGCAAACCTTCTGGCGAACTCGCAGAAATCCCGCGCCAGGTTGAGAATACGCCGGCGTACCTGCGGGTCCAGTACCTGCAAACGATAGATGGAGACCATGAAGACACTGATATCCTGCACATAGTCCATATAGCGGGAACGGTGCAGATCGATGAAGTTGATGCGCTTCTCCAGCGGATCGTAGATGATGTTGTCCACGTTGAAGTCGCCGTGGATATAGACCGAAAAAGGCGCCTCGATCCCCTGCTCATATTCCGTTGCCTGTTGCAGCAGATGGTCGAAAGAGGGCAGGAACAGGTCCCCAAGCCGGCTCTCCAGCTGCTGGAACTCCGGGTGGATGGTATACACATCATCCAACCGTTTGGCCAGCTGTCCCATATAACCGGCCGAGACCCGTTTTTTAGTCTTGGTCTCCTGCCATACCGAAGCCAGGGTGGCGGTCAACTGGCCGAGGGTCTCCTGCAGCAGTTTCCGGGGTTCGTGCAGCAGGATCTGCTCAAAGGTGAGCCCGGCCAGATGTTCGATCAGCAACGCCGCGGACTGCCCCCGCTTGTGATAGGAGAGAATCTTCGGCGCCAACCCGGGAAAGATCTCATGCCAGCTTTCGACCCCCTGCCGCTCCTCCTTGAGCTTGCGTTTCTTGCCGTCCTTGTAGATCGCGTCATAGCCATCACCCGCCCTGTCGGACGCCGCGATCCCGGCGATCCCGCTGCCGGATCGGGTCTCCGCGATGGGCTCCACCAACAGGTCGTCGATGTCCTCATGCTCCCCCAGTTTGGCTACCGAGGCGCTCAGGGTGTTGTAACGGTCGATATTGAATGACTGCCCCAGATTGGCGGAGATGATCGCCTCACTGATACTCAACAACTCATCACCCATCTGCTCCACCTGGTGGGCCACGAAGATCAGGGAGACCAGATCCTTGGTCTCCCTGCTCTGTTTGAGGGCCTTGGTGTAGCGCTTCAGCAGCTTCCGGTAAGCGTCATCCAGCGACTGTTCGATCTCGCCGAGCTTCAGGGCCTGTTGGCTGTCCCGTTCGCAGTAGGCCTCTTCGATCATGCCGAGCCCCTGGAGCAACTGCTGCAGCAGCGGCGTAAAATCATCCGCCGGCAGGGATTCGAGCCTATCCAGGTAGGAGGTCTGATGAATCACCTCGCGGGCGCGTTCCGCGATACGATCCAGATGGGTGGCGATGATCTCGACCGCCCTCAGCCGCTGATGGGTCAATCCACCCGCGGGACCGACGGCAAGCTGCTCCAGGCAGCTGTTGTGGATGCGCAGCTTGAGATTGCCCACATAACCGGTCCGATCGAGGATACGTTTGGCCAGGGTGGCCGAGGGGCTGGCGAAATAGTCCAGCAATACGGCCAGTTGGCCGTTGACCTCGGCCAGCAGAAAATGCAGATTCTCGCGAATGCCCTTGGGAAAAGCCATGGTCAATCGAGTGTACCAAGATAGCGGTCATGCTGTTGCTCCCGCAGACCAGCCAGACAGCTTGTCAGACCGGCGGGGAACAACCGATGATTGCTCAACTCATGCAACGGCAGCCAGACCACATCGACCTGATGCTTGTCCGGATGGCTACCATTCACGGGTGCATAGTCATCAGGCACCGTACAGGCAAACAGAAACTCCACCAGGTGGCGGGTGGAGGGATATTCCGTCTCCCGCTGCTTGTAAAAATCCGCCACATGCAGGAGATCTCCAATCTCTACCTTGACCCCGATCTCCTCCTCGCATTCGCGCTGCAGGGCTTGGATCAGCGTCTCCTGAACCTCCTGTCCGCCGCCAGGCAGGGCATACCAGTCGCCACGGGTCTCGGACCACTTCTTCTGCATCAGGATCGCACCGTCCCGCACGACGACCGCGCGTACGGCATTTCTTATGGTGGGAAGCAGATCTCTCATCTTATGCGGGATGTTAACCCATTGTTGTAATTCACGCCCATCCCATTAAGCCAGAGAACGACTAACTTGTCACCACGATAGTAAAACCGTTCCTATCATCGCTCTGACGTATTGACCTCTTCCAGATGAGCGGCCATCAAAGCTCCATGCACCACAGTAAGAAAATAGCTTGTATAATCAGCTTTCGTCCAGCAGGGAAGGTTCTGGACGCTCATGAATGAGAAAAATCAGGATCCTGTTAAACCTGAATCAAGTGAGGAGCGGCCCATGAAGAATAACACCGCCAAGCAAAAAGAAGTCGACGATGAGCATAGCCGAACCGGTTTGGGTGTCGAGGCCCTCAAGCGCGCCATCACCGACCACCTGTTCTATCAGCAGGGTCGTTACCCGGACGTGGCAACTGTCAACGACTGGTATCTGGCCCTGGCCTATTCGGTACGCGACCGTCTGGTTCGCCGCTGGATCAGTACGGCACAGACCTATAAAAAACAGGGCAGCCGCACGGTCTGTTACCTGTCGGCGGAATTTCTGCTGGGTCCCCAACTTTGCAATAATGTTACCAACCTGGGCATAAGGGACGAAGTAAGACAAGCCCTGCGGGAACTCGGTCTGGATATCGAGGAACTGCTGGAAGACGAGCCGGAACCCGGCCTGGGAAACGGGGGGCTGGGCCGCCTGGCGGCCTGCTATATGGACTCCCTCGCCAGCCTGGAGATACCCGCCATCGGCTATGGCATCCGCTATGAGTTCGGTATCTTCGACCAGACGATACGCGATGGCTGGCAGGTGGAAAAGACCGACAACTGGCTGCGCCATGGCAACCCCTGGGAACTGCCGCGGCGCAAACTGACCTTTGATGTCAAACTGGGTGGGCACACGGAACAGTTTACGGATGACGTGGATGGCCGCTCACGGGTACGCTGGATCCCGGACCGGATCGTGCAGGGCATCGCCTACGACACCCCCATCCTGGGCTATGGTGTCAACACCGTGAATCTGCTGCGCCTGTGGAAGGCGGAAGCACCGGAATCCTTCGACTTCCAGGCCTTCAATCTGGGGGACTACTACGCGGCGGTCGACAAAAAGGTGGTCTCGGAGAATATCACCAAGGTACTCTATCCGAACGATGAACCGGTAGCGGGGAAGCAGTTGCGCCTGCAGCAGCAATACTTTTTCGTCTGTTGCTCCCTGCAGGACATGCTGCGCATCTATCTGCAGAAAGGCGAGGGGCTGGATAGATTTCACCTAAAGTACGCGGCCCAGCTCAACGACACCCATCCGGCCCTCGCGGTACCCGAGCTGATGCGCCTCTTGATCGATGAACATCGTGTGGACTGGGATGTGGCCTGGCATGTCACCCGCCATACCTTTGCCTACACCAACCATACCCTGCTGCCCGAGGCCCTGGAGCGCTGGCCACTCTCAATATTCGAAGAGATGCTGCCACGCCACCTGCAGATCATCTATGAGATAAACGAGCGTTTTCTCGACGATGCCCGACGCCGCATGTACGATATGGATGTAGATATCAGCCGGCTTTCGATCATCGAGGAGGGGGAGGAGAAACATATCCGCATGGCCCATCTGGCCTTCGCTGGCAGTTTTGCGGTCAATGGCGTCGCCAAGCTGCATACTGAATTACTCAAACAGGATGTCATGCGGGACTTCTACCGGCTCTGGCCGGAACGTTTCAGCAACAAGACCAACGGCGTGACCCCCCGGCGTTTTCTGCTGTTGAGCAATTATGGACTCTCCCGGCTCATCCGCGACCAGATCGGCTGTGACTGGATCACGGATCTGGATCAACTCAAGGAGCTGGAGGAGCTTGCGCCCAACCCTCAATTTCAGGCGCTCTGGCAGCAGGAGAAGCGCAACTCGAAGATCGCCCTCGCCAGACTGATCAAGCAACGTACCGGCGAGCGGGTAGACCCGGACTCCCTGTTCGACATCCAGGCCAAACGCATTCACGAATACAAGCGGCAACACCTCAATCTGTTACACATCATTAGCCTCTATAACCGGCTGAAACACGACCCCAACGCGGATATTACACCGCGTACCTTCATCTTTGCCGGCAAGGCGGCGCCCGGTTACAGGATGGCCAAGCTGATCATCAAGCTGATCAACTCGGTCGCCTATATGATCAACCGGGACAGCGACCTGAAAGACCGGCTCAAGGTGGTGTTCTTTCCCAACTTCAATGTCAAGAATGCCCAGCGGATCTATCCCGCCGCCGATCTTTCGGAACAGATATCAACGGCGGGCAAAGAGGCATCCGGCACCGGCAACATGAAATTTTCACTCAACGGCGCATTGACCATCGGCACCCTGGATGGGGCCAATATAGAGATCCGCGAAGAGGTAGGCGCGGAAAATTTCTTTCTGTTTGGACTGGAATGCAAAGAGATCTACCGTCTGCAGGCGGAGGGTTACCGGCCTCGCGAGTACTACCAGGATATCCTGGAACTACGCGAGAGCATCGATCTCATCTCATCCGGCTTTTTCTCCCATGGCGACACTGAAATGTTCAGGCCACTGGTGGATTCATTGCTTACCGGCGACCCTTACATGCTGCTGGCGGACTATCAGAGCTATATCGATTGCCAACAGTCGGTCAGCCAGGCATTTCGCCACCCCGCGGAATGGACCCGAATGTCCATTCTCAACCTGGCGCGGATGGGTAAGTTCTCCTCAGACCGTTCGATCCGGGAATATTGCGAAGAGATCTGGAAGGTAAAACCGGTTTCGGTGGAACTCTAGTTACATATGCAACTATTGAATCAAAAAAGGCCTGAATTTTTCAGACCTTTCTCAACGGCTTCATTATTCTTCACAGGTCACCGACAGATCCCACACGGCCGGGGAGTGATAGAGTCTTGCCAGCTGCAGTTCACGTTCGATCTCCATCTCCCGGGGCAGGTGATCGCCAAAACGGGTGAACAGCTCTTCCTGGTCGTTGGTCTCGCGACGCGCCACTTCGCGATCGATGTTCATGATGTGGTAGAACTCCTCCTTGCTGAAATCCAGACCGTCCCAGGTGAGGGCATTGTAGCCGGGCACCCCGCCCAGAGGGCTTTCGATGGCAGGTGCACAACCCTTGCAGCGGTCCACCACCCACTTCAATACGCGCATGTTTTCACCGAAGCCAGGCCAGATGAAACGGCCATGTTCATCCTTACGGAACCAGTTGACGCGGAAGATGCTGGGCGGCGTGGCGACGTTCTTGCGCCCGATACGCAGCCAGTGGCGCCAGTATTCGGCCATGTTGTAGCCACAGAAAGGCAGCATGGCCATGGGATCGCGGCGCATCGCCGCCTGACCAATGGAGGCGGCAGTGGCCTCGGAACCCATGGTCGCGGCCATGTAGACCCCATGCTCCCAGTTGTAGCTCTGATAGGCCAGGGGGAAGTTGTGACTCACCCGGCCGCCGAACAGAAAGGCGCTGATGGGCACCCCGGCCGGGTTCTCCCACTCCGGATCGATCGAGGGGCAGGCCGCGGCCGGTGCGGTAAAACGCGAGTTGGGGTGGGCGGCGGGGGTTCCGACTCCGGGGTTCCAATGCTTGCCCTTCCAGTCGATGAGATGGATGGGCGGCTCCTCGGTCAGCCCCTCCCACCAGACGTCCCCATCGTCGGTCAGGGCACAGTTGGTGAAGATGCAGTTATCCTTCAAGGCCGCCAGGGCATTGGGATTGGATGACTCGTTGGTGCCGGGGGCGACGCCAAACAGACCATACTCCGGGTTGATCGCATAAAATTTTCCATCCGCGGCATTGGGTTTGATCCAGGCGATGTCGTCACCAATGGTGGTCACCTTCCAGCCCTCGAACCCCTCCGGAGGAATCATCATGGCAAAATTGGTCTTACCACAGGCACTGGGAAATGCCGCGCCCACATAGATCTTTTCGTGATCGGGGGATTCCACTCCCAGGACCAGCATATGCTCGGCAAGCCAGCCTTCGTCCCGCGCCATGACGGAGGCGATACGCAGCGCAAAACACTTCTTGCCGAGCAAGGCATTGCCACCATAACCACTGCCAAAGGACCATATCTCCCGGGTCTCGGGAAAATGGGTGATGTATTTATCCTCGATATTACCTGCACAGGGCCAGGGGACATCCTGCTCACCCGGGGCAAGCGGCGCTCCAACGGAGTGTATGCAGGGGACAAATTCACCCTCATTACCCAATACATCGAGAACATTTTGTCCCATGCGCGTCATGATGCGCTGATTCACCACCACATAGGGTGAATCGGTGATCTCTATGCCGATATGCGCAATTGGGGAGCCAAGGGGCCCCATGCTGAACGGGATAACGTACATAGTGCGCCCCTGCATACAGTCCCTGAACAGACCCTTGAGGATGGTCTTCATCTTGACCGGGTCCATCCAATTGTTGGTGGGTCCCGCATCCTCTTCTTTGTTGGAGCAGATAAAGGTGCGTTGTTCCACGCGGGCGACATCACTCGGATGCGAGCGGGCCAGGAAGCTGTTGGGCCGCTTATCCGGGTTCAATCGAATAAAGGAGCCGCCTGCGACCATCTCTTCACACAAACGATCATACTCTTCCTGTGAACCGTCACACCAATAGATACGGTCGGGATTACACAGACGGGCCAGTTCATCGACCCATGCCAGGAGTTTGCGATTACCAGTCCGGCTGGCGCCATCATGTGTGGTGGTCATACAGTGGGTTCCTCAATGCAAAAGTTATCACAGGACTCAGACGCACTTACCAGCCCGCACATGGCGGCATTACCGATAAGATGCTGAGGTAAATTATTGTTACGCAATTCTTACGCCAACCAGCACAACTCCTTGAATTATATAAATCATCCACATAGACGCATAAAGCAGTTGACGAAACCTTTCAGCAAAACCGGGCGCAAATAACGCACGGGCCCCAAAATTGCACATTTCAGCATCTTGTACCTTCCTAGCCCGCACTTCTCATGCGTCGAAATCAGGGTAATATTGTTTTCTTTCCCCTGCAAGGATGCAATTTTTACCCCAGTGTTGTTATCCGGACTGATTGATTGGTCAGTTCCCTCACTCAACAGGAGATACACTAGCCCAATGATCTATCCAGCTGTTGTTGAATGGCATCTTCAATCGTCCCTTTCATCGGGCTCAACAGCAATCCCAGCTTGACCTTAAACTCAACGAAATCGTCACCGACAATGACTGAACCGGAAGCACCTGACCGTTGAAAATTCAAGGAGTCGCCATCCCACGACCATTTGGCTTTCAACTTATCCTGCAGAGAGTTGGCAATCTCCTGCACCCGATCCCGGGCGGTAGTTCGTCCCAGACTATGCTGACGCTTGATGTTAATATTTGCCACAGAAAGGCCCCTTATTAATCCAGCTATTTCCCGTTCCTTGAGTCGCATTTTTCCATATCCACCACAACCCCTTCCCTTAGATTGACACTGCCGCCTGCTCCCCTGGCAAGACGCAGCTGCTCCCGAATCGCTTCAGTACGCCCCACTTCTCGTCCCAGATAGTAACCCAGGGCAAACAGTCCAACACTAACGATCATGCGATAAATCATGAATGCACCTCAATGAATGGCGACCAGTCTCCCTCAGTCATTGTACCTCAGAGGAACATGCTTGTAGCCATGAACTCCCGACTCTGAGTACAATAAAATGGAATCTGAGCCATAGCAACCACAGGATTGAGCGAGGTCAGTATGCTGGAGTGGATCTTTATCCCGGAGGCCTGGGTGGCACTCTTGACGTTGACGGCATTGGAGATTGTGCTGGGAATCGACAACATCATCTTCATTTCAATCCTGGTCGGGCGTCTCCCGGAACATCAGCGACAACGGGCCCGCATGCAGGGTCTGGGACTTGCCATGTTCACCCGGATAGCCTTGCTGCTCTCCCTTGCCTGGGTGATGCGCCTGACCGATCCCATCTTCACGATCCTGGACCAGGCGATCTCAGGCCGTGATCTCATTCTGCTCGGTGGAGGTCTGTTTCTGCTCTACAAGAGCAGCCAGGAGATGTGGGAAAACCTCGAGGGCCCAGAGGAGGAAGAGGCCAGCAAGGTCAAGGCCGCCGGCAGCTACGCGGCACTGCTGGGACAGATCGCGATAGTCGACATCATCTTCTCTCTGGATTCGGTCATAACGGCGGTGGGAATGGCCAAACATGTGCCCGTCATGGTACTTGCCATCATTATCGCCGTGGGTGTGATGATGTTTGCGGCCAAGGCGATTGGCGAGTTCGTGGATCGTCATCCGAGTGTCAAGATGCTGGCGCTGAGTTTTCTGGTGCTGGTTGGTGTGGCGCTTATCGGCGAGGGCCTGGATATGCACATCCCGAAGGGATATATCTACTTCGCGATGGCCTTTTCCCTAGCCGTGGAGATGCTGAACATTCACATGCGCAAGCGTCGCGTGGAACCGGTCCATCTGCACAAACCCTCCCAGGTGAAGGAGGAGGTGTAAGGTATAAAGTATGCACATCACTTTATACCTCAAGTTTCGGAGTTCAGCTACTCCAACTGAGATATCAAGCGGAGAGGGAGATAGCGTTTTGCGAGCGTCCGCGGCCATGGAAGGCCGCGGTCGAGCGTACAGGGATAGTATTTACAGCGTGTCGCAAAACGCTATCTCCCTCTCCGCTCCCCGTTTGAACTCCGAAACTTGAGTCTATACGTTACACCACACGAGACTACTGATCCGTCTCGGAGGATGGCCGTTTTATCTGATCAGCCAGACTCAATGCACTAAGCAATAGAGGAATGGCGGGCACCGTGATATTGCCGCGATACATCTGATGAGCCGCGAGCCCCACGAGCCCGATAAATACCAAGCTGCGTAGATCGAAATGGCCGATGCTTTCCTCGGAAATGGCTTGGTCGAGCCAGGAAAAGCCGGCAAAGACCGGATTGAGCGCCGAGCCCTTCGCTTCCGGTGTGGCAACGATCTCGAACAGTTCCAGCTCATTCAGCTGGGCCTCAAGCTCTGCATAGGGCAGCTCCGGATGGAGCAGGAGCAGACTACCCGTGGTCTGGTTGACCCTGACTTCGCTAACCCCCGTCACGGATTGCAAACGGTTGAGAAGCTCCTCGAAGTATTCCGGCTCCTGACGTTTTTCCCTGATCCTCAGACGCAGACGGCCCCGCAGCTGATGGACGATGTGGGCCCGGGGTAACATCAGTCGGGTTCTAACTCCCCATGGCGCCAGGCGTGGAATCCCCTGCAACCTCGGCGGCATCCGCGACCGCTTCTTCCGCCTCATGGGCGTCGAGCATCTCCTCTTCCACCTCAGCCACCACGTCTTCGACCGTCTCGCCTAACTCTTCCAGTGCCTCCCTGCCCCTCTCATAGGCATGTACCCCCATCTTCAGCGCCGAGCGAGCCAATGGCTTAACAATGGGCAGGAGCGCGGAAATAACGACCGGGACCAGAACCGCGGCACCTACCCCGATTGCCAGACCCTTGAGGAGATCATCGTTCCTCACCATGTTTATGGTCCTCCATTAAACTTTTTTCCGAACCCTTTATTAAGGGATACTTACTCTTGCCTTTGCACAGGGTCTACCCGACGCGCCATGGCATCTCAAGTTTATCGCATCAGGGTAAAAATGGTAATCAGGTTATCTTGCTGAGCGCGCTCCCACTGTCTGTATGGCAGTGACAGACTATCTGCTCGGCGTCTCAGCAAAATCGATCATGACCCATGTTGGCAACTCATTGGGTTAGTGTTATATGCTAATATTTGACGATAAACACAACTAACGAAACGGAGCGTCAGGACCATGAGAAGCATCATCGTAGGTGGCATAACATTTGGCGTGTTTATGGCGGAGGCCCTCATCCACTATAACATGGGCATGGCCGAAGCGGATGGCAAGTTCAAATTGCGTCTTCCACCCGCCAAGGAGTTGGCGAAGATCGCGGCTGTCACCGGTGCCTTCTCTGTATTGAGTGGGGTATTGATCAACACCGCCGAACGCAGGCTGCCCAACCTGAGACTCTAACAGCCAAGTCTCCCCCGACCTGGATATCCGTCAGACAAACGACGCATGACAAACCACCACTCATAGGAAGCTGCTGGTGTGGCTGAGAAGACGCAGACAGAAACCACTGAAGTGGTTATAGCCGGACTGTCCAAGCAAGAGACGGCTGATCTACGCTGGGCCTACCAGCATCTGGAGCACCCCTCTCTTGCTGCCCGTCTGAGTGACGTGCTGGCTGTGCCGATTGAAGAGGGCCTGTCGCTCCTGCCCAAAGGGTGGCGGCGACGCCTGGATAGAACCGCGGAAACCAGCATCTACCGATCCCTGAAGCTGGCCGTCGGTTCAATGGATCTCATCGCCCCGGCAAAATCCCACAACCTCCTGCATAAGTTCTTGGTGTCCGGCATCGGTGCTGCGGGTGGTTTTTTCGGACCGCTGACCCTGCTGGCGGAACTGCCGGTAACCACCACCCTGATACTTCGCTCGATTGCGGATATCGCACATGCCGAGGGAGAGGATCTGACCATCCGGGAAACCAGGATGGCCTGCGTACAGGTCTTTGCCCTTGGCGGGCGCACCAAGGAGGATAATGCAGCCGAATTGGGCTACTACGGATTGAGGATCACCATGGGCCTCTATTTTGAGCGGGATATCCTTGACTATGCCGCCAATGCCCAAGGCTCTCACATACCCGCCGCGATAGAGATTGTCCGCTCCATCGCGGCTCGGTTTGGGATGGTGATTTCAGACAAAGCGGCTGCCCAGATGGTACCCATTGCCGGTGCTCTGAGTGGTGCCATGTTAAACCTGATCTTCATGAGTCACTACCAGGATGTGGCCAAAGGCCATTTTATCGTACGCAGATTAGAACGAACTCATGGTGTCAAGAAGATCAAAGAGGCCTACCAACGGCTGATTGACGAAGAAACGGAGGCAGAAAAGGAATTCAGCCCGGTCGAAGGCTGGTAGAGCCGATTAGTCGCTAAAAAACCATCTGCGCCTCAGAAAAAACGTCGTTTCAAGAGATACAGGGCCAACCCCGAGGCTGCCACGACCAATGCCGCTTTGAGTAGCTGTCGGCCCGCTGGCATGACAAACATGTCGGCATCTCCAGCCAGCCCCTTAGCCTCTGATTTCACTTCAGCATTGCTCGATGCTTGAGGCCCGCGTCTCTCCTTGCTGTTTGCGGAACCATTGTGAGCGCGCTTCTGAAAGCCTGAAGGCTGCTGCTTGTGAACCTCCTCCTCAGGGGATAGATTCAGCTTGGATCGTCGGTTCATAGGGCTAGCTCCTCGTTGAGTGTATGCCACAACCGGCTGAGCTCCCGAGCGGCCTTACCCTTGCAACCATTCCTGAGGATGCAGATGGAATTTTCATGATCCACTCTATATTCATACACTCAAATGTCGAGAAGCTTGTCCAGGCAGCCATAGACAAAAAAC
>JBDLIF010000008.1:0-19440 GCA_039714955.1 Pseudomonadota bacterium
TAATACCCATGTCATGCCAGTTGAAGGGGGCAAGAGGCAAAACGAACAGGAGACCATTGAGTCACCTCAAAAGGCAGAGGCGTCAGATGCAAATGAAACTGCAGCTCACGAGCCGATGGAAGCCAGCGGTATCAACAGCACCGATAGGGATATGCCTGATGAAGTTACTGAACAGAGTGACCTGCAGGTTGAGTCAAGTCTTAGAGATGCAGACGATAAAAGTGACCAACAGGGGTATTCTGATTCCGACCTTCTGATTGAGATCGATACTGAACTACTGGAGGTGTTTTCGGCTGAGTCGGAGAGCCATATTGAAGAGCTGGAAACCTTTATCAGTCAGGTAAAATCCTCAGATCCAAAGCTGAGGATTCCTGATGAGGTAGTCCGCGCTTGCCATACCTTGCATGGCAGCGCCCGCATGACGGGAATTACACCTATCGCCAACCTCAGCAGATCTGTTGAGGTCTATCTAAAGACCTTGGTTGAAAAAGGCAGGGTAGCGGATGAGGATGTCATTACACTTATTAAGGACTCTATAGCCTACATCCGTAAGTTTCTTGCCTGGCTGCCCAATGATCAACTTCCGGAGCCGAATGCTGACAGTTGCCTGATCAGGCTTGCGGCTGCTCAGGAAGAGCTGTTAAGTGAAAACCTGAAGTATCAGAGTCAGGAAACCGCCGAAACAGACCACCCTGCTTCTGAGCTTGAGGAACTTAAAAATCGCTCCCCGCTGGAAGTTGACGGAATGGGAGAAACGGAATCTATTAGCGTTAAGTCCGTGAGTGATTTTTTAACTCGAGAAGATGAGGTGGCTGAGACGCCAGAGTTTATTGGGAATGAACCACTGGCTGATGAGACAGAAGAGCCTGCTACCACCTTTTATGAAGAACCACTGAGTTTTTTGGATGATGATCTTTTTCCTGTAGCTGAAGATCCGGAGTTGTTGGAAGTCTTCATCGAGGAGGCGAAGGAGCAACTGGAAACCCTCGAATCCTGTTATCAGGGTTGGGTCAATGATGTTAGCGATACCCAGAATATTACGGAAATTCAACGGACCCTTCATACACTCAAGGGAAGCGCTCGCCTGGCAGGTGTATTACCTGTGGGGGATTTGAGTCATGCGGTCGAGTCACTCTTCAATGGTCTGACAGATGGTTGTGCTGAAATATCAGATGCAGTTTTAGAGGCCATTCGTAAGGCACTGGATTTATTGGCGACTCAAGTAGATGAGGCTGAAAGTGTTGGCCAGTTACATCGAGCGGACAGCTTGATTCAACACATGGAGTCCCTCCTGAAAAAGGACGCTGAAAATGATCACCTATCTCCCCAATCCTTGGTGGAAGAGAGTGATCTGTTAGAACTTGAAACTGATGATCTTACAAAGGGTTCGATCCCAGAGTGTGACAACGAATCGGTGAGTTTCCTACAGGATTCTGCCTTGGTTGCAGTGGAAGAAGACCCTGAATTGGTAGAGGTCTTTATCGAAGAGGCGCGTGAGTTCATCGAACATCTAGAGTCTGGTTTTCAGAATTGGGCGGGTAATCCCGACGACCTCGCATTGATTGATGATATGCAGCGCTCCTTGCACACCTTGAAAGGGAGTGCAAGGTTGGCGGGTATCAACCCGGTAGGTGACCTCAGCCACGCAGTCGAATCGCTGTTGACTGGTATATCAGATGCCAAGGTAGTTGTGACCAATCATCTGCTGGATGTGATGCGTCAGGCACTAGATAAACTGGCGGCCCAGATCGATGAAATAAGCAATATGGGAAAGGTCTCCCTGGCTACGGAATTAGTGACTCAACTTGGTGCCATTCTGCAACAAGATGAACAGCCTATTCAAAAGACGCATACAACAGAGGCTGATAAAAAGGAGAGGGACTCCACGAAGGGAGAGACAGAGTCAGCGGTGGTGCTGCCGTTTGTCTCAGAGTTTGCGAAAAAGGCTAAACCAAAAAAAGAAAAAACCGCAGCGCCGTTTAAATCCAGCAAAGATCAGGTGCGTGTCAGTGCCGAGTTGATGGATCGGCTGGTTAACAATGCAGGCGAAGTTAGTATCTATCGTGCACGTCTGGAACAGCAAAACAGTGTTCTGGGCTTCAACCTCTCAGAACTTAAGCAGACTGTCTCCCGTCTGTTTACCCAATTGAGAAACCTCGAGATAGAAACCGAGACTCAGATCCTTTATCGATGGGAAAGGGATAATGAAAAGGATGAGCGTGACAAGGCCGAGTTTGATCCCTTGGAGTTGGACCGTTTTTCCAACATGCAGCAACTCTCAAGGGCGCTGGTCGAGACGGTAAATGACCTGGGCAGTATCAATGAGTCATTGACAGACCTGCAGCGTGACACCGATACCCTGTTGTTGCAACAGTCCCGTATCTCCACCGATTTACAGGATGGATTACTCAGAACCCGTATGGTGCCCTTCGCCCAACTGGTACCCCGCATGCAACGTCTGGTAAGGCAGACGGCTGATCATTTGGGTAAAAAGGCTCAGCTCGAATGTATTGGCAGTGAGGGAGAGCTAGACAGAAATATTCTCAATCGTATGGTTCCAGTGTTGGAGCATCTTCTCCGTAATGCCGTATCTCATGGTATCGAGCTGCCCGAAGAACGGCAGGTTGCCGGGAAGGATGAGCCAGGTAAAATTTCAATTTACATCGATCGGGAAGCCACGGATGTGCTCATCACCCTCTCCGATGACGGTAAAGGATTGGATATTGGGGCGATCCGTACCCAGGCTATTGAGCAGGGGATGATCGATAAGAATTCCATTGTCAGTAATGATGACCTCATACAGTGTGTGCTCAATCCGGGATTCAGTACCGCCAAAGAGGTTACCCAGATATCAGGTCGTGGTGTAGGTCTTGATGTGGTTGCCAGTGAGGTCAAGCAGTTGGGCGGCGGGTTGGACATCGACTCCCAGCCCGGACGAGGGACCAGTTTTACCATCCGCCTGCCGTTGACCTTGGCGGTAACCGATGCCCTGCTGGTACGTATGGGAGATGAGGTCTATGCAATACCTCATGGGAGTGTGGAAGGTGTGGTGAGAATCAGGCATAAAGAGCTTCAGGCGTGCTATGCGGATGAACAGCAAAACTACACCTATGCAAACAAAAACTATAAGGCGGCTAACTTAGGTCGCATGATGAGTATTGAACACACCGAACTGTCAGAGTCGGTGAAGTGGTACCCCTTGCTATTGGTACATGCTGGCGAACACCATGTTGCGTTACAGGTGGATGAACTGCTGGGAACACGGCAAATCGTGGTGAAAGCCGTCGGTCAGCAGGTTGGTAGTGTGCGTTGGATCACTGGTGGTACCATCTTGGCCGATGGTCGCGTGGCGCTGATTCTGGATGTGGGTGCATTGGTGCGCATGGATGCCGCCCGTTTACTTTCAGGGTCGCCGTCAATGGAGATGGCGGCATCGAAAAACAAGCAAGAACGTATTCGTGTAATGGTTGTCGACGATTCCATTACCGTTCGTAAGGTCACCAGTCGTTTGCTGGAGCGGCATAACATGGATGTGGTGACTGCAAAAGACGGTGTTGATGCGGTAGCCCTGTTACAGGAGCATTCACCCGATATCATGTTGCTGGATATCGAAATGCCTCGAATGGATGGTTTTGAACTGGCGAGACACATCAACAACTCTGTCGATTACTACGGCCTGCCAATAATCATGATCTCTTCACGGGTGGGGGATAAACATCGGCAAAGGGCGTTTGACCTCGGTGTTAAACGTTGCCTGGGCAAGCCCTATCAGGAGTTGGAACTGATGGATACCATCAATGAGGTTTTGGCGGAAGTCCAGGTATGAGAGAAGACGCGGTAACTGAAGTCAGAAGTGTTCTGATTCCATTGGTTGAAAACCGGCTGTTGTTGCCAAATGCGGTAGTGGCTGAGGTTATGGATTACAAAAAACCGGAAGCCAGGGATAATACCCCGGAATGGTTTATAGGTGATCTGTCCTGGCGGGGCACCAGGGTACCTGTGGTCTCAATCGAAGCCTTGATGGGGGGCTCCGTGGTTACGCCAGGACGTCGAGGCCGTACTATCGTGACAAACACCTTGAATGGGAAGAAATCGCTTCCTTATATCGCTATCTTCTCGCATGCAATGCCCAGTCTGGTCAGGGTGACCGCGGATAATATTCAACCTTACTCCATGGAGGTTGATCTTGGGGTGTTGATTAAGCAGGCTGTCAGGATCAATGGCTCTCCGGCGCTGGTTCCGAATCTGGATGAACTGGAACAGCAGGTGCTTCATAGCATAAATTGATTCCCACCATCTCACCTCCTCAGTGTCTCATACTGTTTGCCCTGTCAGCCTTTCTTCCTAACTCGTTAAGCTCCTGAGCTCCCACTTCAGAGCGGCTCAGATGAATAATATGTGAAGCCGTACATCTATTTTCCGGCGGCCTTGTCGTTATCTACCATGCCCTAGATAACATGAGGCCGTTATGATGAAGCTGCAGGTAATCATTTCTATTTTCCTGGTAAGCATAATAGTTTCAGCATGTGGCGGAGGAGCAGGGGATACAGACAGTGGGGCAGCAGTTGGCGCTGTGCCGGAAGTGAGCACAGAGCCGGAAGTGAGCACAGAGCCGGAAGTGAGCACAGAGCCGGAAGTGAGCACAGAGCCGGAAGTGAGCACAGAGTCGGAAGTGAGCGCAGAGTCGGAAGTGAGCACTGTACCGGATGTTATCGCTGAGCCGGATGCTATCGCTGAGCCGGAAGTGATACAACAGAAGGTGGATCTCTCCTGGAGCCCGCCTGCCACCAGGACGGATGGATCGGTACTGATCCTCAGCGATCTGGAGGGTTACCGTATCTACTCTGGCTCAAGCCCGGATCAACTCATTCTTTTGGTTGATTTAATTGAGGGTGCTACCGACTACTCCATCAGTAATCTCTCTCCCGGTATCCACTATTTTGCGGTAACCGCCTACGATCTGGATGGTCTTGAGAGTGGGTTTTCTGAGATAGTCGCCAAGGAGATCATCTGAAATCCCCCCACATTGCCTGAATAGCGGCGATTGCCGCTAAAGGGGCGGTTTCGGTACGCAGTACCCTGGGGCCCAGCTTAATAGGCATAAATCCCTGTTGTTTTGCCAGCGCCCTTTCATCTTCCGACAACCCCCCTTCTGGCCCAACCAGCAGCGTTACCGATCCATCAGGTTGGGGCAGATCCAACAGGGTTTGTTGGCTGCGATGGTCGAGCAACAGGGCGTCTCCCTGGCGCTTTTTTGTGAGGGCAGTCGCATATTTTTCCGCATCCCGCAACTCAGGAATCCGGCAACGCCCCGATTGTTCACAGGCGTTGACTATAACTCTTCGCCAGTGGTCCATACGATGGGTCAGACGCTTTTCCGTCAGTTTGACCACACAGCGCTCTGTGAAGATGGGTTGAATGGAGTTTACGCCTAACTCGACCGCCTTCTGCAGGGCAAAGTCCATACGCTCACCCCGGGAGATACCAATGATCAGATGGATCCGCAGAGAAGGATCAGGCTCGGTGCGTAACAATTCAACGATATCGACTGAGGCATGCTTTTTGTTGGGTTGAACCAGGATTCCGGCATACTCCTCACCTGCCCCATTGAAGAGCTTGAGTTCGGCGCCTGATTGGAGGCGCAGAACCAGACTCAGATGATGCGAGGCTTCGCTCTCAAGCAGGATCTGACGCTGGCTCGCCAGTGGCTGATCCGTGAAGATCCGGGGGATTCTCATGATCAGACGCCAGTACTCCTTCAAGGTGATATTAACGGGTTCAGCGAGTCGGGAAGCGGTTGGCCGCTAGGCGCGCCTCGCAGGGAATGGCAAGTCCTTGCCAAGAGGCGCAACACCGCGGATGACCGCTTCCAGGCTCGCCCGCAGGGAGCTACCCAGATGACCCAATACGGCGTTGCAGTCCTTGAAAAGGGACCTGCCATTCTCTGCGGACTGCGCCTTGTACCCCAAGGGCACTTCCTGCGGGGCGTCTTGGATCATCTGGGTAGCTCTGAAACCGTCAATATCACCTTGAAGGAGTACTAACTGTTTCCGCCTCGGCTACCGCCTGTTTTTCGACTCGCCGGGCAAGCCGTTTGTCTATCAGGTTCTTTACAGCGATCAAGAAGCCTAAACCAAGGAAGGCCCCTGGTGGCAGGATGGCGATCAGCATGCCAGCAAAATCGTCCCCCATTTTGAGGGTAAGCCCGCGGGCGGCCTCGCCGAACATCAAATGGGCCTGATCGAACAGCGTGCCTTGGCCGATCAGCTCCCTTAGTCCACCCAGCGTGATCAACACCAGAGTAAAGCCGATCCCAATACTCAATCCGTCAACCAGGGAACGTGGTAGGCTGTTTTTCGACGCAAATGCCTCGGCCCGTCCGATAATGGCGCAGTTGGTGACGATCAATGGGATGAAGATACCCAGGATCTTGTGCAGATCATGAAAGAAGGCGTTCATGCTCAGTTCGATGGCAGTCACAAAGGAGGCGATGACCAGCACGAAGACGGGCAGTCGTACCTCGGGTCGGACCAGATTGCGGATGAGGGAAACGGTGCCATTGGATGCAGTAAGCACGGTCGTAGTGGCCAAACCCAGGCCCAGACCGTTGATCGCGGTGTTGGTTACCGCCAGCAGGGGACAGAGACCCAGCAGTGCAACCAGCGCCTGGTTGTTGTGCCAGAGACCGCCGGTGATGATGGACCGATAACTGTTGTCTGACATCCTACCCCTCTCTCTCCGCCTGTTTGCTGGAGTGCTCCTGGTCATACAGGGCCTCACGGTTGTCCTGGACGTAGATTAATACACTCTTAACCGCGTTGACGATGGAACGGGGTGTGATGGTGGCACCGGTGAACTGATCGAAAACACCCCCATCCCGTTTGACCTTCCACTTTTCGATGGCAGGATTACCCAGTGACTTACCTTCGAAACTATAGATCCAGTCTGAACGAGACTCTTCGATCTTATCGCCCAGACCGGGGGTCTCCCTGTGGCTGATCACGCGTACTCCGCCGAGGCTGCCGTCGTAGCGTACCGCGACCAGCAGTTTGATTGGACCGCTGTAACCATCCGGAACGAGTGGGGTCAGTACGGCAGCTACAGGCTGATTCATCATGCGGCCACGATAGACGGTGATTTCACTGCCGCCCAGCAACTCAGGGTGACTGACCATCAGGGTGTCGCCTACCATGTCGTTGTCGACTGTTTCCGGAGGCACCAGCGCATGCAGGCTGCGTAACAGGGTTTGTCGCTCATTTGCGGCAATCCGTTCAACGGTAAGTTGATGGGTAATTGCCACCAGGGAGGTACCCGTGACCGCAAAGGCACCCAGGATAAACGCCGCAATGGTAATGGGATGCTTAGCCACTCGCCTTGCTGCCTCTGTGTCCAAAGGTCCTGGGCTGGGTATAGTGGTCGATGGTGGGAGCAGCCATGTTCAGCAGCAACACCGCAAAGGCCACCGCATCGGGATAACCGCCCCAGGTGCGGATGATGTAGACCAGTACACCAATGGCGACGCCATAGATCAATTGGCCTTTAGGGGTTGTACAGGCACTCACCGGGTCGGTAGCGATGAAGAACGCCCCAAGCATGACGCCACCACTGAAGACATGAAACAGGGGCAGGGGGTGGCTCTCCGGGTCAAAGAGCCAAAACAGGGTTGCCATTGCCACCAGACCCACCAGGAACGAGAGGGGTATGTGCCAGGTGATGGTTCGTTTGTAGAGCATCCAGATCCCGCCTAAAAGAAACCAGTTGCCGACCCACTCCCAGCCCAGACCGCCAAAATCACCCCAGAGGGGGCTTTGCCGGATTTCGCTGATCATATTGTTCATATCCAGATTGGTGCGCATCTCATCCAAGGGGGTCGCCATGGTGATGGCGTCCAGGGTCAGCCCCGCCGGAAGCGTGCCGGTAAAAATAATGTTGAGAGACTGCAGAAAGCTCAAAGGATGCTCGTTGAGCAACATCGGTGGCAGCCAACTGGTCATCTGTACCGGATAGGAGATCAGCAACAGCACATAGGCCGCCATGGCAGGATTGAAGGGGTTGTAGCCCAGGCCGCCATAGAGTTGTTTGACCATGATAATGGCGAAGGCCATGCCCAGCAGGGTGAGCCACCAGGGTAACAAAGGTGGCGCCGCAATGGCGAAAAGCATGGCTGTCACAATCGCACTAAGGTCCATCAGGGTCGGTACCACCGGCCGGTTACGCAGCCTCAACATCAGTGCCTCGAAAGCGACCGCGCAGGAAACTGCCAGGGTGATGTTGATCAGCACGCCCCAGCCAAAGTACCAGACCATGGCAATGACGCCGGGAATGAGCGCCAGGATGACCTGCAGCATCACTGCAGTGACACTGTTCGGGCGGTCGGTATGCGGGGAACTGAGGGTGTGAAATTCCATATCCGATGGTTACTCCTGATCGGCTGGTGTGGGGGAGGTCGGTTCGACCTGTTTGGCACGACGCTTTTCCGTAGCATCGATTTGCGCCTGTTGGGCCGGAGTCAGATTCTGCGTGTTGTGGGGTTGTGACTGCTGTTGGGCTTTCTTTGCTGCAGCCCGCTGCATAGCGGCTTCAATGGCGGCTTTCTTGCTGTCGCTTCCTCCTGCTTTACCTGCTGTGGTTTTTTTCTTCAGGCCCTCCTTCTTCTTTCTCAGGCGGGCCTTGCGTTCCGCCTCCAGGCGTGCCAGTCGTGCAATGCGGAATTCATGCCGCTGCTTGGCGTGCTCCGCGTCTCGCCGTTCCTGCTCCTTGGTCCAGCTCTCTGTTTTTGCGTAACGATAATACTGTACCAACGGGATCTGTGAAGGGCATACATGGGAGCAGCAGCCACACTCGATACAATCGAACAGGTTGTAGTCCTGGACCTTGTCCAGATCCTTGGCGCGGCTGTACCAGTACATCTGCTGGGGCAGCAGATTGACCGGGCAGACATCGGCGCAGCGCCCACAACGGATACAGGCACGGGCCGGCGCGGGAATCGGCGACTCCGCTCTGCTTGGCGCCAGCAGGCAGTTGGTGCCTTTGCTGATCGGTGCCTGATCGGTAGTAAGATCGAAACCCATCATCGGACCGCCAACGATCAGCTGTGAGGCCTTACCGGTATAGCCCCCCGCCTGCCGGATGAGATCGGCTGCCGGGATGCCCAGTGGCACTTCCATGTTGCCCGGTTCGGCAATGCCTTTACCGGTCAGGGTGACCAGTCGGGAGATAAGTGGGCGGCCTTCCAGTACGGTGTCGGCAATTGCCGCCGCGGTGGCCACATTGTGGCAGACCATGCCCAATTGGGCGGGAAAGCCTGAACTGGGCACCTCGCGACCGGTAAGGATGCGGATCAGCTGTTTCTCCCCGCCACTGGGGTAGCGTGTGGGGATAGAGACGACTTCAATCGGATCATCGTCCTTCAGTCGGTTTTCCAGCGCACTGATGGCTGCCGGTTTGTTGTCTTCGATCCCGATCAGACAGGCTTCCGCGCCAAGCAGGTGCAGCAGGATGCGAGCACCATTCAGGATCCGCTCCGGGAAATCCTGCATCAGCCGGTCATCGCAGGTGATATAGGGCTCGCACTCGGCACCGTTGATGATCAGGGTGTTGATCGGTCTGCCGGGGTTGAGTTTTACCGCGGAGGGGAAGGTGGCGCCGCCCATGCCGACAATTCCCGCCTCTCGAATCCTTGTGCGCAGGATTTCAGGGGTGACTGAACGGTAATCGCTAATGGGTTCCGGTAGCTCGCCCCATTCATCCCGGCCGTCCGGTTCGATGAGGATGCAGGGGGCGGAAAGACCGGAGGGATGAGGTATGGGTTGATCAGAAATTTCGCTCACCTTGCCAGAGGTGGGTGCATGGATGGGGGCACTGATGGGTGCATCGCTGTCCGCGATTATCTGCCCCTTCAAGACCCTATCACCGGTCTTCACCAGTGGCTGAGCCGGCTCGCCAATATGCTGTTGCAACGGCAGGATCAGCCTTTCCGGCATTTGCGCCTGTCGCAGTGGTTTTTGCGAAGATTGGCGTTTGTTGTCTGGCAGGTGCAGCCCCCCATGGAAGCGCCAGAGTCTGTGTGTCTTGCCCTTTTTTGATTCGACATACATAGGGAGTTACTGAACCTGTGCGCTTGCCGCGATCTCAGGGTGGCTGTTGTTGGGGTAGGGCCAACGCCAGTTGCTGGTGTCCTCGGGAATGGGCTGCATGACAATGCAGTCCACCGGACAGGGTGGCAGGCAAAGCTCACAGCCCGTGCATTCGGAGCCGATCACCACATGCATCTGCTTGGCCGCCCCCAGGATGGCGTCCACCGGACAGGCCTGCAGACAAAGGGTACAGCCGATGCACTCCTGTTCCAGGATCACCGCCACCGACTTGGGTTTCTCCTCGCCATGTGAGTCATCCAAGGGCACCGGATCACGCCCCAGCAGATCGGACAGCGCCAACATGCCGGCCTCGCCACCGGGAGGACAACAGTTGATCTCCGCCTCTCCAGCGGCAATCGCCTCCGCATAGGGCCGGCAACCGGCGAAGCCGCACTGTCCGCACTGGGTCTGAGGTAGCAGGGCCTCTATCTGATCGGTGATTGGATCTCCCTCCACATGAAAACGCACATTGGCGTAACCAAGCAGCAGGCCAAACAGCAGAGCAAGTCCGGTAATGGCGAGGATCGCGGTCAACATGGGTTCAATAGGGGACCAGACCGGCAAATCCCATGAAGGCAAGGGACATCAGTCCGGCGGTGATCAGGGCGATGGCGTTGCCCTGGAAGGGTTCGGGCACATCGGCCACCGCCACCCGTTCACGCACCGCGGCGAACAGGATCAGGACCAGGGAAAAACCCAGTGCGGCGCCAAAACCATACAGGGCCGATTCCACGAAGCCATGCTGCTCCTGGGTGTTGAGCAGTGCCACACCCAACACCGCGCAGTTGGTGGTGATCAGGGGCAGAAAGATACCCAGCACCTGATAGAGCATGGGGCTGGTCTTATGCATCACGGTCTCGGTGAACTGCACCACCACCGCGATCACCAGGATGAAGGCGATGGTGCGCAGAAACTCCAGTCCGAGGGGAATCAGCAGGTACTCGTTCACCAGATAGGAACAGATCGACGAGAGGGTAAGGACAAAGGTGGTGGCCAGCCCCATGCCGGTGGCCGTCTCCAGCTTGCGGGAGACGCCCATGAATGGGCAGAGGCCGAGGAACTTCACCAGCACGAAGTTATTGACGAGCACTGTGCTGATCAGAATGAGGGCGTATTCTTTCATCAAAATTCACAATGTGAGTGACCCGTTAAGGATAAGCGCCGCTCATGCAGGATACAACACATCAATGCCGGGTATTTATTAGAACTCAAGTTTCGGAGTTCAAACACTCCAATGCGATATCTGGCGGAGAGGGGGTAGCGTATTGAGACCGTCTGCGGCCATGGAGGGCCGCAGCCGAGCGTACAAGGATGTATTAACAGCGTGTCTCAAAATGCTACCCCCTCTCCGTGCCCCGTTTGAACTCCGAAACTTGAGTTAGAAATTGCTATCTTCCGGGCACGCCGGTTCGTCTACTCCGTAGAGAATATCCAACAAGCATTTTTCTGTGCAGATTCCGGATCAGGTGTTATAAAACGTTCTCACCCTGAGGAGGCGAGATGAAACTAGAATCCCTGGCGCTACATCACGGTTATAAATCAGAAGCAACCACCAAGGCTGCTGCCGTACCCATCTATCAGACCACATCCTACACATTCGATGATACCCAACATGGTGCTGATCTTTTCGACTTGAAGGTCGAAGGCAATATCTATACAAGGATCATGAATCCGACCACCAGTGTACTGGAGCAGCGACTGGCGGAGATGGAGGGTGGCATTGGCGCCCTGGCGGTTGCCTCGGGGATGGCCGCGATCACCTATGCGATCCAATGCATCGCGGCATCCGGTGACAATATCATCAGTACCAGCCAGCTCTACGGGGGCACCTACAACCTCTTTGCCCACACCTTCCCACGTCAGGGGATCGAAGTACGCATGGCGGCCTTCGATGACTATGAGGCACTGGAAGGGCTGATCGACGACCATACCCGGGCGCTGTTTTGCGAGTCCATCGGCAATCCGGCGGGGAATGTGGTCGATCTGGAGAGATTGGCGGAGATCGCCCATCGTCATGGGGTGCCGTTGATGGTCGACAACACGGTCGCCACCCCCTATCTCTGCCGGCCTTTCGATTTCGGCGCCGATATCCTGGTTCACTCCCTGACCAAGTATATTGGTGGACATGGTACTACCATCGGGGGGGTGATCATCGATTCGGGGAAATTCGACTGGGTGGGCAACAAGGCCCGTTTTCCTATGTTGAACGAGCCCGATCCCTCCTATCATGGGGTGGTCTACACCGAGGCATTGGGGCCAGCGGCCTATATCGCCCGCTGCCGGGTGGTGCCGTTGCGCAATACCGGCTCGGCGCTGTCACCCCACAGCGCCTTTCTGATCCTGCAGGGACTGGAGACCCTGGGGCTGCGTATCGAACGTCACTGCGAAAACGCCATGGCGGTGGCGGAATATCTGGACCAGCATCCCAAGATCGAGTGGGTCAGTTATGCCGCGCTGCCAGACAGCCCCCACTTCAAACGGTGCCAAAAGATCACCAAAGGCATGGCCTCGGGCATCCTGAGCTTCGGGATCAGCGGCGGCCGGGAGAATGGGGGGCGTTTCATCGATGCGTTGCAGATGATTCTACGTCTGGTCAACATCGGCGACGCCAAGTCGCTGGCCTGCCATCCAGCCACCACGACTCATCGCCAGCTCGGTCCGGAGGAGCTGAAAAGCGCCGGGGTTAGCGAGGATATGGTGCGGCTTTCCATCGGCATTGAACACATCGACGATATCATCGCGGATATCGGTCAGGCCTTGGATGCGGCGGGATAGGCGTGCTAGGCCGTCGCTATCTGAAAACGGGGGGATTTTCCCCCGTTTTCAGAACCACTAAGCAGCCTATTCCGGTAGTGGCGGTGGAGGAGGGGGTTCGGATTTTTGCTCGTTCTGATAGCCGTAGCCAGGGTATCCCCAGCCGTACGGGCCACCACCCCAACCATAAGGACCGCCTCCCCAGCCGTATGGGCCACCCCAACCGTATGGGCCGCCGCCATATCCATAGGGACCTCGCCAGCCATAAGGGCCGCGATGACGCCAATAGTCATCATCATCATTATCAAAAAAACCGAAGAACGCATTTGCCTGTTGAGCCAGTAAAACACCAACCAGAGCAGTCAATGCCAAAGTCAGCTTGCGCGTTTTCTTCATGCCGGTGGACCTCCTCGATTGCATTCCTGCCAAGAGCGGGCAGATAGTATGATTTACACTTTGAATACTAACAGAAAATTATCTTAGGCAAAGTTCGGAACCTAGGCAATTGCTACAGGTCAATGGTTTGTGTTCCAGAACAGCGAAATCCGCTGGATATATCGAAATCTTTGACGGAAAGGGAAAATTCCATTGATAAAAGGTACCTATATGCGGAATAATTATTTTTCATGCTTAGGCCGAATGCAATTTGGCCTGTAATTTAAATAGCACAGGTTTTGAGGAACTGGTATGAAGAAATTTCTAGCCCTGCTGGCGCTCTCCCTTCCCCTTCTTTCCCATGCCGGGAAGTTCGAGCAGTCCCTGGTGGTGCAGACGGGACAGATGCGTGAGAGTGATCTGATTGTTCGCAACATCACCGATCTCACCAATAAAAAGACCTGTCTGACCTTCTATATCCGCACCAGCGGGACCAGTCCGCTCACGCACTGTTACGATGCGGTATCCGGATTTGGCGCAAATCTCAACCAGGTGGGGCATATCAAGGCGGATGATCTGGTGGTGCGCAAGCTGGAAGATACCAAGAACGGCATGTTTTGTCTGACCGCTTATGTCAGCACGCCAGGCACCTCCCCGGCGGTAGACTGCTATCCCAACAAGCAGCAGTTCAAGGATCACATGGTCGAGACGGGACATCTGCGGGAAGGGGATCTGGACGTGCGTAAGATCGTTGACGCGGGCAATCTGAAAACCTGTCTGGTGGCTTATGTGACTACCAAGGGAACCTCTCCTTCCCTGGTCTGCTTCGACTCACAGGCGGGTAACAAGGGTGGTCTCTATCAGTCCAGCTACCTGAAAGAGGGTGATCTGGTGGTAAGAAAGATTGTCGATGTGGAGAGCAAGAAGGCCTGTCTGGTGACCTATGTGAGTACGGCGGGTACGTCATCCCATATCTATTGCTATGATGAGTAGGACCGTCCACTCAGCATTGACCTGTTGGCATCACCAGTGTTAAAAATTGAAGTAACTGTCTTCTCATCGAGACAATGGACTGAATTTACAGTTTTTGCAGGCCTTTCATATTATTGAGGTATCTAAATCGTGAGTAAAAAATCCCTGATCGTCTACAGTACCCTGCTTGCCATTGGCGGTGGCAGTTTGGCAACTGTTCCTAGCGCCCATGCATTCAATATGGGCAACATGATGAATCCATCGAAATGGATGGGTGGGAATAAGGACCGGTATGATGATGACTACTACTATGACCGCGGTCGCTATGGTTATGGAGGGCCCTATGGCTATGGTGGTCCCTACGGCTATGGCGGACCCTACGGTGGCTATGGTGGTCCCTATGGATACGGTGGTTATCCCGGTTATGGCTACGGTGCTCCAGGTTACTACCAGCAGCAGCAGAGCAATCAGCCGCCTCCACCTCCACTGCCTCAATAAGCAGACAGTTTAAGCATTACCCCGGTAACGGGACGGCCTATGGCCGTCCCGTTTTTCGTTGGGCTATTGTGGAGAATGCTGCCAAGGAAATAGTCAGGTCAGGGTCGAAACTGCAAGGATATCCTATTTCACCCGCATGCCAGGTTTGGCGCCGTCATCGGGGTTAAGCACGAACAGCTCTTTTCCTCCGGGGCCTGCCGCCAACACCATCCCCTCGGAAACGCCGAAGCGCATCTTGCGTGGCGCCAGGTTGGCGACCATCACGGTCAGCTTGCCCCGCAGCTCTTCCGGTTGGTAGGCGGACTTGATGCCGGCAAACACATTGCGGGTCTCGCCGCCCAGCTCCAGGGTCAACTGCAGCAGTTTGTCCGCCCCATCCACATGGTTGGCTTCGACAATCTTCGCAATACGCAGATCGAGTTTGGCGAAGTCATCGTAGTCGATGGTGTCGGCGATGGGTTCCTTGGACAAGGGGGAGCCAGATTCAGGCTTGGCTGCTGTCACTGCGGACTGTGCAGCCAAGTCCCCTTTGGAATGTTCCAGCATGTCCTCGATCCGCTTGGGATCGACACGGGTCATCAGGGGCTTGAACTTGGCGATCTGATGCCCTTGCAGCGGGTTGGCCAGCTCGTTCCAGCTCAACGGCTCGATCTGCAGGAAGGCCTCCGATGCCTCCGCGGTGCCTGGCAGAATGGGGCGCAGGTAGCCGATCAGCACCCGGAACAGATTCAGCCCCATGGAGCAGATCGCCTGCAGCTCCGCCTCCTTGCCTGCTTCTTTCGCGATGACCCAGGGTTTTGCCTCGTCGATATATTGATTGGCACGGTCCGCCAGGGCCATGATCTCACGCACGGCCCGACCGAACTCGCGCTTTTCGTAATGCGTGGCGATGGACTCACCCACCTGGATGAATTCGTCAAACAGGGCAGGCTCCGACAGTTCACCGGAGAGTCGGCCGCTGAAACGCTTCTTGATGAATCCAGCGCAGCGGCTGGCGATGTTCACCACCTTGCCCACCAGGTCCGAGTTGACCCGTGCGGCGAAGTCCTCCAGGTTGAGGTCGATGTCATCCACCCCGGAACCCAATTTGGCGGCGAAGTAGTAGCGCAGATACTCCGGATTGAGATGGTCCAGGTAGGTGCGGGCCTTGATGAAGGTGCCGCGGGACTTGGACATCTTCGCCCCGTCCACGGTGAGAAAGCCGTGGGAGAAGATGGCACTGGGGGTGCGGAAACCGGCGCCGTGCAGCATCGCCGGCCAGAACAGGGCGTGGAAGTAGATGATGTCCTTGCCGATGAAGTGGTAGAGCTCTGCCTCTGAGTCCGGGCTCCAGAAGTCGTCGAACTCCAGGCCGTCAGTCCTCTCGCACAGGTTCTTGAAGCTGGCCATGTAGCCGATCGGGGCATCGAGCCAGACATAGAAGAATTTGCCCGGGTGATCGGGGATCTCGAAGCCAAAATAGGGGGCGTCGCGGGAGATGTCCCACTCCTGCAGCCCCGCCTCGAACCACTCGTCCAGCTTGTTGGCCACCTCGGCCTGCAGATGGCCGCCCCGGGTCCACTCCCTGAGCATTGTTTCGAAGTCGGCAAGCTTGAAGAAGTAGTGGTCCGATTCCCGTTGTTCCGGTACCGCACCGGAGACCGCGGAGACCGGGTTCCTCAGTTCGGCGGGAGAGTAGCTGGCCCCGCAGGTCTCACAGTTGTCACCATACTGCTCCTCGGCCCCGCACTTGGGGCAGGTCCCTTTGATGAAACGGTCCGGCAGGAACATCTGCTCCTGCGGATCGTAGGCCTGAGTGATGGTGCGTCTGGCGATGTGGTCCCCATCCCGATTGCGCTCATAGATAGTGTTGGAATAGAAACGGTTCTCTTCCGAGTGGGTGGAGTGGTAGTTGTCAAAGCCGACCCGGAACTCGGCGAAGTCGGTCTGATGCTCCTGGGCCACCCTGGCGATCAAGGTTTCAGCATCGATTCCCTCCTGACGGGCACGCAGCATGATCGGGGTGCCGTGAGCGTCGTCCGCGCAGACATAGAGGCACTGGTGCCCCCGCATCTTCTGGAAGCGGACCCAGATATCGGTCTGGATATACTCAACCAGGTGACCGATGTGGATCGGGCCATTGGCATAGGGCAGGGCGCTGGTCACCAGGATCTTGCGCGGCGTACTGTTCATCGATCTCTATTCCAGAAGTGGGTGGACGAAAACCGCAAATTATCGCACATCCCAACTCAGTGGACTAAATCGCGTGATATATGGACCTCCTTTATATTCAGGAGGGTGTTGAAAAATTGGTATGTGTCTCTCCAAAACCCGGAAAATCAAACCTCCCCCCTCGCAGGGGGGAGGCCAGGTGGGGGGGAATAGATTTGTAGCCCGGGCGTAACCCGGGGCATTAAACTCTTTTGGCCCTGCCCAGCGGAGCGGCGGCAAGCTCAACCCCGGGGGACAGTTTGCGCGGTGGGGGGCAGTAAAAACCCAGCAAAATGGTTGGTAAAAATATGCTAATTTGGTGTAGAATCACCCGCCAAGTTTTCAGTGAATGATTTGGCCCCAACTTTGCGGCCTCTAGGCAGGAGAATCAGCAATGTCTGAATTAACAAAAGATCAGATCAACGAGGCCATCAAGGGCTACGTTGAGCCCAACTTGGAGAAAGACCTGGTCACCGCCAAGGCGGTAAAAAGTGTGGAGATCGAAGGCGACAGGGTCAAGGTCGCCATAGAGGTGGGTTTTCCCGCCAAGGGCTGTGTCGATGACATCTCTGCCGCCGTCAAGGCGCAGGTCGAGGCTGTCGACGGCGTTGCATCCGCGGAGGTGAAGGTGACCTCGAAGGTGGTCGCCCATTCGGTGCAGAAGGCCCTCAAGCCGATCGACAACATCAAGAACATCATTGCGGTGGCCTCCGGCAAGGGGGGCGTGGGCAAGTCCACCACCGCGGTGAATCTGGCCCTGGCCCTGGCGGAAGAGGGCGCCAAGGTCGGTGTGCTGGATGCGGACATCTACGGTCCCTCCCAGCCCCGCATGCTGGGCATCAGCGGCAAGCCGGAGTCGAAGGACGGCAAGACCCTGGAGCCCATGGAGGGTTATGGCCTGCAGGCCATGTCCATCGGCTTCCTGATCGACGAGGAGACCCCGATGATCTGGCGTGGCCCGATGGTCACCCAGGCGCTTGAGCAGTTATTGAACGACACCAACTGGGACAGCCTGGACTACCTGGTGGTGGATCTGCCCCCGGGTACCGGTGACACCCAGTTGACCCTGGCCCAGAAGGTGCCGGTCTCCGGTGCGGTGATCGTTACTACCCCCCAGGACATCGCCCTGCTCGACGCCCGCAAGGGGCTGAAGATGTTCGAGAAGGTGGAGGTGCCGGTACTGGGTATAGTGGAGAACATGAGCACCCATATCTGCTCCAACTGCGGTCACGAGGAGCATATCTTCGGTGAGGGTGGTGGTGTCTCCATGGCCCAGCAATACAACGTCGACCTGCTGGGGGCCTTGCCGCTGGATATCCGCATCCGTGCCGAGACCGATGGGGGCAAACCCACCGTGGTGGCCGAGCCGGAGGCGCGCATCTCGCAGATCTATCGCGAGATCGCCCGCAAGACCGCGGCCAAGCTGTCGCTGCAGGCCAAGGACTATGCCGCCAAGTTCCCCAACATCGTGATTCAGAATAACTAATTATCGGTTAGGGATCAGGCAAGAAGCTCCCGCGCATTGCGGGGGCTGTTGATCGGCCTTGCGTCCAGTTTGGAGGCAGCCACCCGAACCGTCTCAATCAATCCTGTCGTTGGAACCGGCAGATCCGCTGACCCTGCAGACCGGCTTCTGACCCTCTGGCGATTATGCCCCTGCCTCTATGGCAGCTAATGTTCCTCTAAATCAAATCGCTTTATCATCCGATAGACACTCCGTTCACTGACACCCAGGATGTCTGCTACCTTTGCCCTTCTTCCTGAATGCTTTCTTAATTGCATCGCGAGATAGTGTAACTCGAGCTCCTCCAATGTGGGGTTGTGATCGAATGAGAGATTGACCAATGCCTCTTGCCCATTACCGGACTGACTGAAGTTGAAATGGTCCGGGCGGATTTTTGGCCGGTCTCCAGAGAGAATGATGGCGCGTTCCACCATGTTTTTCAGTTCACGGATGTTTCCCGGCCAGTCATATGCTACCAACGCCTGGATCGCGGAAGATGAAAAGGTTTTATTCACACGGGTGGAGAAGTTGTGATTCTTGAGAAAGTGGTTGGCCAGCGGGGGAATGTCTTCGCGCCTTCCGCGCAGTGGAGGAACCTCTAAATTGAAGGCGTTGAGGCGAAAGAAGAGGTCCGCACGAAAAGTTCCCTCGTTTGACATCGCCTCCAGGTTGCGGTTGGTGGCGGCGACGATGCGCACATTGGCTGCCAGATCCTTGGTGCCGCCCAGACGGCGGTATTGGCCTGTCTCCAGGATTCTCAGCAGCTTGGCTTGGCCGCCGCTGTTGATTTCACCGATTTCATCGAGAAACAGCGTGCCTCCTTCGGCACCTTCGATGAGGCCCTTTTTCTGTTTGTCGGCGCCGGTAAACGCCCCACGCTCGTAGCCGAACAGCTCAGACTCCAATAGCGTGTCCGGTAACGCGCCGCAGTTCACGCAGACGAAGGGGTGTTCACTTCGGGCCGATTGGTCGTGAATCGCCTGGGCAACAAGCTCCTTTCCTGTGCCGCTG
>JBDLIF010000009.1:0-19008 GCA_039714955.1 Pseudomonadota bacterium
CATGCCAACTCGGAAGCAGAGGCCGCCAATGCCATCGCCTGGTACGATGCCAGGGGTCAGGAGCTGCGCAAGGTCAAATTCAGGTACTTGAGATATGAACTGAATGCGGATTTCGTCAAGGGGTCCGCGTTAATCAAAATTTACTTGTAACCCTGTGTCAAGCGCCCGGTCGATGGCAACCCTACTCAGCGGCTTAGCAAAAAAATCCGATAGATTCGTGATTAGAATATCTCGGTTGTTGCGGGTGAGTTTTACACCCACCCGATGCTGTCCTGCCTTACAGACCCCAGACCAGTGAAAGGTAATATTTGAAATCGTTTTTCTCGGTGTCGCCCGAGGCCAGTGAGTCGTACTCGTTGCTCAGTCCGATCTTCATGGCAAGGCTGCCGCCCTGAGTCATCGACATTTTCCAGTCCAGGGTGGTGATGTTGCGATATTCGCCGCTCTCCCGCAGGTTGGGATAGAAGGCGGTGGCGAAGGCGATGGATTCCCGCTCGGAGATGGTCCAGCCTGCATTCAAGCCGAGCAGTGCCTCAGGCGTGAAATCCTCGTCCTCATCGCCGTAAGTCTGGTTGCCACCCAGACCGACACGGCCATTGATGTCCCAGGTACTGTTTTTGACAAATTGATAGCCTGGACCCACGGATAAAGCCAGCCGGTGCTCCCAATCCTTATACTTATCCCAGTCGTAACGGCCTTGAGCAAAGGCAAACCAGGGGGTGTCCGCCCAGAGCCAATCCCTTTGCAGGTCGGCGAAGAACTGGTTGCGGGACTCCTCGCCATCGGTACTGGCATTGTCGTAAGCTGAATTGAACTTCCATATCTTGTCGGCATCCTCGTAGCCCGCCTTGAAGCCAAGGTGGCCACTGAATGATTCAGAATTACCATCTGAACCGCTGATTCCCGCTTCCAGTTCCCGCTTCCAGCCCTGCATCAGGCCAGTGGAGAGCAGGCCTGCTTCGGTCTTGGGTTCGGATTCAGAGTCAGCTATTGCAGTGACTGAACAGAGAGATATTGTGGTGGCCATTGCCAAATGGGATATTAATTGCCGCATAATTTCAGGTCCTTGTCTAACTGTCATCTTCGAAAAGGTGCGTAACCTATCATGTTTGAGCAGCAAATTCTGCTGAGTCATGTGCTGCTGACCCTGGCGGCCGAATGCAGTCTGCCAGGCCTGGGCTTTATTACCGGACCGGATGGCGATACTCTTCAGGCGTTCGATCAGCAGGATGAAGGGTGGTTTCGGTTACCACCACTGCTCCTGCTGCCGTAAGTCATCCGGGGTCAGGTGCGGCGAAAGGCCGGTGCGGATCCCCTAACTGGAGAATGTAGATGAGGGTATTGTGGTTTGTGCTTATGTTGGCGGTTTCCGGTCTCAGCCTGGCGGGTGACGACACCGGCCAAAAGAGTGGCCCGATGGTGATCTTCAAATCGGCGGAGCCCTTCGAGGATGTGATCGAGAACATCAAGATGGCCATCGAGGAGCGGGGCATGCTGGTGAGCGGCACCCTGCATGTCAGCGACATGCTCAACCGCACCGGGGCGGATCTGGGCTACCGGCAGGTGTTCGAGCGGGCCGAGTCGGTGGAGTTCTGCAGCGCCTCGATCTCCCACCGGATGACCCAGGTGGCGCCGCAGAACATGGCCATCTGTCCCTTCACCATTTCGGTCTATATCCGCAGCGATGAACCGGATCAGCTCTATGTGGCCTACCGGCGCCAGCAGCTGGCCGGGGATGCGGCAGCCGTCACCGCCACCATCGACGAGCTGCTGAATGGCATTGTCGAGGACTCCATCGAGTAGAGTTCGGTGCGCCCCCCCTAGAGGATTGTCTTGATTGATATAGGGACAATCCCAGGGATGGTGAGTGATCTTCCGTATTTAGAACTCATCATTCATGATATATATTCCCATTATTGCATTTGGGAAAAATATCCTTTTATTGAGGAGGTAAATACCCTTACTGACGCTCTTCTGGAAGTCTTCACGCTCACCCGGCGCAATGGCCATCGGTGAGGCCCAACGAATCGACCTCTTAACAAACACCAATCTCAATCGGATCTTTGCCGGTCATGAAATCAGCAGACTGGCAGACACAGGGATCTCGTGGCAAGAATGATTCAGTATTGCGCAAGCGGATACTGTTCATGGAACGCGGATCCCCATGCAGTAAAAGATCCTGCATCCAAATAAACGCCAAGTCCGCTGCACCACTCCATAGAACTATGGAGGGGGAGTGGAACAGATACCTTGGCATATAAAACTATATAAATTCGGAGGAAATAAGATGGAATCCAACTGGAAAAGCGTGCGCTGGCCAGCCAGCGCAGTGTCCGCTATGGCGATGATGTCGGTGCTCTCGGTCGCTCAGGCGGGCAAGGTCACCTCAGATCTCAGCGCCACAGGGGCGCAGGGATTTGGCGGCTGGAACCTGGACAATGTGACGGTGATCGTGCCCGGCGGCTCGTTTGATCCCGACGATGGATCATATAACTTAGGCCCTGAGGGGAGCTATTCGGCCGACGTGGATGACGGCGCCGGCACCGTGATGGCCAAGATCCTGGCCAAACCCTGGCCCGTCGGCGAACCGCCCGGGATCAAGGTGATCAACGACGATCTGGCGGTCAAGGTCCCAAAGCCCACCAACTGCATCATGTCCACCTCCTATCTGGAGGGTTTCTATCTGGATTCAGGAGATCCCCAGCAGGTGATCTGCAGCAGCGGCTTCCAGAGCCACAAGCGCTACAAGCAGGCGATGCTGCCGAGCATGGTGGATGGCGTCGGCAGTGAGGGCGCGGATATGGTCTTCAATGTTGAGGCCGAGGCGGGCTCCCGGGACTACCAGGTGTTCCAGAAGATCAACAACTGGACCGATTCGCGCCTGGAGGGTTTCACCATCCAGGTGGGCTTCGGGGTCGGCGCGGCCTTCCAGACGGCATCGGCTGCCGGGGTCGATCCCGCCAATCTGAGTCTGTCGGTCCCCTCCGAGGTCTGGGCGGCCAATCAGCTGGCGAACTTCGCCCATGGCTTGTTCGGACCGCCAGACAAGCACTTTCCGGAACAGGGCTTCTTCGACGGCGTCAGGGCGGGTTACACCATCGCCGGCTATCCGATTTTATCTGGTGTCACCGACACCCTCACTTCGGATGTGATGTTGGCCGGCAACTACACGGATGTGCCTCCGGGTGGTGAGCAGGCCTCGAACCAGTTCGGTCCCTGGCTGCCCAACATCTGGCTGCCCCAGGGCATCTTCTTCGACACCGACGGCAACCCGGATACCGATGCGGAGCTGCTGGCCTGGTTCGGTTACAATCCGGCCACCGATAATTTCGAGTGGATGACCGGCCAGGTCAATGGCTTCCAGCCGATCACGGATCAGGTGATCGAAGGCTGGGCCGGCGAACTGGCCTACTCCATGGGAGTGATCGACGACCTGGTCAACGTGGGGCTGAACTATATCGTCACCATCGGTGACGTGAGCACCTTTCCCGGCAGCACCTTCACCATCCGTATCACGCCTAGGATTGACTCCACCAATACCCCGCAACCGGATTACGTCGACCAGCCGACCCCGGTATTCGCCTACACCAGCAGTACCGGTGTGATCAGCCTCAACCCCAGCCCCGAGTTCCTCATCGGCGATCCCCTCTTTGTGCGCGTGGGGGATGCGGATATGAATCTGGACCCCAACGCGGCGGACACCCTGGATGTGCAGGCCAGCAGCAATGGTCTGAACGCGACGATTACCCTGACCGAAGAGGGGGATGATCGCGGCGTCTTCGTGGCCGGTTTGCCGGCCGAGTTCAGTAACGTAGAGGCGGACACAGTAGTGACCGTGACCTACGATGATGGAATTAATGGGAATATCAGCGCCAGCAGCACCGCAAAAAGAGCGGATACCATTGTGGAATCCTTCGTGACGATCGATCAGCTGATTGCGCCGGTCACCGTCAAGGGGGGGGCGACCCGGGCGGTCAAGGTCAAGGTCAGCCTCGATGCCCAGGGACTCACAACGGAATCGGGATTCCTCACCGTGAAAGCGATTGACGACGATCCCCTCAATAACGACATTGTGTTCGAAACCGGTTTTACCCTCGATCCCAAGCAGAGCGTGAAATACACCTTCGACTGGATCGCGCCCGTCACCGCACAAACCATACTATGGGAGGCCTCGGTGGCGCTGGATTCAGGGGCCTACGTGGCCCCCCTGACGGCTACGACCGAGGTCAAGGCCAGTCAACCCAATAAGCCCTGATATTTTATATCCGGCCTACCCAGGGTGGCGTATAAGACTAACAACAACAAAGCAGCATGAGGCTCTTTTAAACACAGGAGCCGAGAATTCAATGGGGGGAAGGCCTAGGCTTTCCCCCCATTTTTTTTATTTACGATTTGATAGAGTAGGCGTATACAACGACGGATCAGGGGGAAGACGTTCAGCCGATGGGCAACCCTGAGATGGGTAAAGTTAGCCTGCTCCCGGCCGATGATCAGTGGGAATTTAAGAAATTTTTTACTGATTGCAGGAAATCCGCCTGGGAGGGAAGATGTCAGAGACATGCAAGGTTATCTATTTTGGAGAGTTGCAGCCGGGGTTTGAAGCGGAAGAGATCATCGAGGCCTTCAGTAAAAGGTTCAAGGTCAGCCGGGAGAAGACGGAGAAGCTGCTCGGAACAAGCAAGGAGGTCGTGCTCAAGGGCGGGCTGGATTCAGCCCGGGCCATGAAGTATAAAAAACTGCTGGAGAGGATCGGCCTGGTGGTGCGTATCGATAGTGACGAATCAGATCTCGACGCCTCCACCCTCTCCCTGGAATCCACGGAAATTATCGATGATGAAAAAACCCAGGTGATGGTGTCCACACCGATGAGCACCGAAATAGAAAAGTGTCCCAAATGCGACTCCCCCAATATGCAGCAGGGTATCTGTCGGGATTGTGGCGTGGTGGCGGAAAAGTATCTCGCCAGCCACTCCCGTGGGGCTGGCGAGACAGCGGGGGGGGAAGGGAAGGCGACGACGAAGAACCCCTACAGCGCACCCGAGGCGGATCTGCTGGAGCCGCAGGAGGGTGAAATGAATGGTCCAACCGGCGTACCCGCGGGCCATGGCTGGGCCTGGCTGGCCGGTGGCTGGTGGTATTTCAAACAGAATCCGGTTGCCTGGGTTCTGGCTATCCTGACTTGGATACTGCTGGCGATGGGCGTCGGTATGATCCCGCTATTGGGCGGTCTGGTGGTCAATCTGGCTACCCCGATAATTACCGCCGGATTCATGATCGGCTGCCAGGCGCAGCATGAGGGAGAGGATTTTACCCTCGGCCATCTGTTCGCTGGTTTCTCAAACAACCCAGGGCAACTCCTGTTGCTGGGTGTGATCTATTTCGGTGCCATGATCCTGCTGGTGATTGGGATGATGATCGGGTTATTCGGCATGCTGGACATGGAGGCAATGCAGAGTCAAAATCCCGAGATGGTGATGGGAGCGGTGATGTCACCCGGCTTCATCATCGCCATGCTGGTGGGGTTTCTGCTCCTCATCCCCCTGATGATGGCCTACTTCTTCGCCCCCGCACTGGTGGCGCTGGATGATATGAAGGCCCTGGAGGCGATGAAGCTGAGCTTTAGTGGCTGTCTGAAGAACCTGCTGCCACTGACGGTCTATGGCCTGCTGGCAACCCTGCTGATGATTCTTGGCTCGATTCCCTTGGGGCTGGGTCTGCTGATCGTGTTACCACTGCTTACCGCATCGATGTATGCCGCCTATCGGGATATCTACTACAGCTGATGATCGGCAATGGTGTCTGGCCTGACAGGATGTCGACTAGCCAGGCGCCTCTGCTGGATACCCTGCGGCAGTACGAGATACCCGAAGGCGTCAGCCTGGAGTTCCGTCTGGCCGGACCGGTGGTGCGTGCCTGCGCCTGGGGCATAGACACGGCCCTGCGGGGCCTGCTCTATCTGGCCCTCTTATTTCTATTCTCATTCTTTGGTGGGCTGGGGATTGCCGCGATGTTGATCAGTATATTCCTGATCGAGTGGTTCTACCCGGTCATCTTTGAGCTCCTCAATGGGGCTACACCGGGAAAACGGGCGATGGGAATCTGGGTGATTCAGGACAATGGAACCCCCTTGACCCCCGCCGCCTCCATCATCCGCAATCTGCTGCGTACGGCTGACTTTCTGCCTTTGCTCTATGGATTTGGCCTGGTCAGCATGCTGGTCAATCGGGAGTTCAAGAGACTGGGGGATCTGGCGGCCGGAACCCTGGTGGTCTACCGGGATCGGCCGAGTGAGCGGATGTCTCCTCCATCCGAGAGGGTGGTCAGCCCGCCGATGGAGCTCAACGAAGCGGAGCGGCGGGCGGTTCTGGCCTTTGCCGAGCGAGCGGAACGACTCTCCTCTTCCCGGCGGATAGAACTGGCGGAAATGCTCAGCGGGGTAACGGGCAGGCGCGGACAGCAGGCCGTGGAGAACCTCTATGGCTATGCAAACTGGATCATCAAGGGCCACTCCCGAGCATCCAGCGCCCGTGGCATTTGTACCTCCCCGCACGGCAGCCGCTGATGCGACAGGAACGGTTCGAGGCGGAGAACAGCCCCCTCTGGGAGAGGCTCGAGCAACTCATCGCGGAGCTGGAACGTCCCCGCTACAAAAGGCGAATGGCGCCATCTGAACGTCTGAACTTTCCCGCGGATTACCGGCTTGTCTGCAGTCACTACGCCCTGGCCCGCAGTCGCAATTTCAGCCCGGCGCTGCTCGATCAGCTGCATGCCCTGGTGTTGCGAGGCCATTACCAGCTCTACCGGCGGCGGACAGCCTGGGGCTGGCGCCTGCTCAACTTCATCCTGCTGGGATTTCCTCGCGCCCTGCGGCGCAACAGCGGCTATTTCTGGGTCGCCCTGGGGATTTTTCTGCTTCCCGCCTTGACCCTTGGCATCGGCTGCTATTACGAGCAGGATCTGCTCTACTCGATCCTGGACGAGCAGCAGGTTGCCAGCCTGGAGGGCATGTACGACCCGGCCAATCGCCGTCCGGGGCGCGTGGAGGAGCGTAGTTCGGAGAGCGATTTCGTGATGTTTGGTTACTACATCAAGAATAACATCGGCATCGGTTTTCGTACCTTCGCCAGCGGCATCCTGCTGGGGGTCGGGAGCCTGTTGATCTTGCTGTTCAACGGTATTGTGCTGGGTGGCGTGGCGGGCCACCTGACCCGTCTCGGCTATCAGGATACCTTCTGGCCCTTCGTGGCGGGACATGGCGCCTTCGAATTGACCGCCATCGTGATCTGCGGGGCCGCGGGGCTGCTGCTGGGCCATGCGGTGTTGGCCCCCGGGCAGAGAACCCGGGCCTTGGCCCTGAAACAGAACGCCCTGGAGGCGCTGCAGCTGGTGATGGGGGCGGCGCTGATGCTGTTGCTGGCGGCCTTCATCGAGGCCTTCTGGTCCTCCAGCAGTCTGGCCAGCGCTACGAAATATTCGGTCGCGGCCCTGTTGTGGCTGATCGTCGTCCTCTATCTTGGTTGGATGGGCAGGGCGCCAGATGGATCTCGCTAGGCTCACCGTCAATCTCCGGCCGCGCAATCCCTGGGAGGGGATCGACCTGGGCTTCGCCCTGGCCCGACGCTGGTTTCCGGCCCTCTGGCTGCTCTGGATGGTAGGCGCCCTGCCACTGTTTCTGCTGCTGAATCTGTTACTGCCCATACCCTCATGGCTCGCCGGGTTGCTGGCCTGGTGGTGCAAGCCCCTGTATGAACCACCCTTGCTGTTCTGGCTGGGGCGGGTGGTGTTCGGCGAGCGCCCGGGGGTGAGGGAGATGCGCAGCAGCTGGCCGCGGATCCTATGGCCTCAACTGCTGGCCAATCTGACCTGGCGGCGCTTCAGTGCGTCGCGTTCCTTCGTGATGCCGGTTGCGGTGCTGGAGGGGTTGCAAGGAAAGGCCCGTCGAAGCCGTATCCGGGTGCTGAGTCGGCAGCAGCATGGGGCGGGCTGGCTGACCCTGGTGGGCATAAATTTCGAGCTCATCCTGGAACTGGGTCTCCTCATCCTGCTGGTGATGCTGCTACCCGAGGAGCTGCAGTGGATCGACCTGGAGTCCTTCCTGTTCGATCCCCAGAGCTGGCAACAGGGGTTGCAGCAGCTTACCGCTCTCCTGGCCATGTCGGTGATCGCCCCCTTCTATGTGGCGGCGGGGTTCGGACTCTACCTGACCCGTCGCAGCCAGTTGGAGGCCTGGGACGTGGAATTGGGCCTGCGAGGCATGGCCGAGCGTATGCGTGGCAAGCGGCTGGTGGCTGGACTGCTGCTCTGCCTCCCTATAGGTCTGTCTGTCATTACCCCGGCCGGGCAAACCCTGCAGGCGGCGGAACTCAGCCGGGAGCAGGCCGCAAGCCTGATACAATCCGTGATGGCCGATGATGACTTCGGTGAACGGGAGACCCACAGCTATTGGAAGTACACCGGCGAGAGTGAAGAGACAGGGGCGGATCTCTCCTGGCTGATCGAGATCTTTGAAGGTTTTACCCAGGGTTTCGCCGCGGTTGCGGAGGTCGTGATCTGGCTGGCCCTAGGGGCCCTGGTTGTCTACCTGATCTACTGGTTTCTCCACCACCCTGGCCTGCTGGAGCGTATGGCGGAGCGGGCAGGGGGGGAACAACCGCTGCCGGTCATTGTTGCGGGGTTGGATATCCGGCCCGACAGCCTGCCCGGGGATATCGCCGGCACAGCAGCGGGCCTGATCAAACAGGGTCAACCGCGGCCTGCCCTGAGCCTGCTCTATCGCGGCGCCATCTCGGCCCTGGTGTATCGGCATCAACTGAGGATAGCGGGCAGCGCCACCGAGGGAGAGTGTCTGGACCTGGCCCGAGAGGTGCTCCAGCGGGATGAGTACGCCTACTTGCGGCGATTGACCGGTATCTGGCAGGGTGCGGCGTATGGCCATCAACTGCCGGATCGACAGGCAGCGGAACAGCTCTGCCGTGGCTGGATGACGGTCTATGGAGAGTCTGGTGGGGAATAGGCTCTTTGCGGGATTGCTGCTGTTGTTGTCGGCCCTGCTGGTCTGGGGTGGCTACTGGTTTACCCAGAACTTCGAACGCCATAGCGAAGAGATACGCAGCGGTTTTTCCACCCAGGCGCGGCGTAATCCCCTGCTGGCCGCCGAGCGTTATCTGCAACGCCTGGGGTTGGATGTGGAGAGTCTCTCCGGGCGGCAATATCTGTCATCTCCCCCCGCCAAGCCGGGGGTGCTGTTGGTGAAGGATCTGGGTCCCAGTCTGCCCTTGGAGCGGGAGGCCAGGTTGCTGGCGTGGGCGGAATCGGGTGGTCATCTCATCGCCAGCGTCGGTCGGCTGCCCGCGACGGATGAGCCGGGCAACCATCTGCTCGAAACCCTGGGCATCAGTCTGGTCGAGTTGAATCCGGACGAGAGCGAATCACCCCCCCTGGAACTGGTCATGCCTGGCGGCCAGCAAGCGATACGCGTGGGGTTCGATCGTTCCCGCGGTCTGCGGTATGAGGGTGAGGATGCCCACTGGCAGGTGCCGGCGACAGAGGGTTACCATCTGTTGAACTTTCCCTGGGGCCGGGGTGCGATCACCCTGCTCAGTGACAACCGTTTTCTCAACAACAGCCGGATCGATGAGCATGACCATGCCCTGTTTCTCGCCCGCCTGGTCAGCGGCGAGGGCAGAGCTTGGCTGCTCTACAGTAGCCAGATGCCCTCCCTGTCAACCCTGCTCTGGCGTAATGCACCCTACCTGGTTATCAGTGGTGGCGTCTTAGTGCTGGTCCTGCTCTGGTGGCTGACCTATCGTAGCGGCCCAGTGCTGGACCAGGTCAATCCGCAACGCCGTGATCTGTTGGAACACCTGCAGGCCGCTAGCGAGTTTGTCTGGGGTCAGGATCGGTCACAGGCCCTGCGGCAGCGGACCCGTGAGCAGGTGGAGAGGCTCTGGTTGCAAAGGCATCCCCGCTTGGGGCGAATGGAACGGAGTGCCCGAATCGAATGGCTGGCGGCCAGGACCGGTCTGAAGAGCCAGGCGGTTCAGGAAGGCGTGTATGGGGAAGATAACGAAGCCTGGATGTTGATCGAGACCAGCGCAACACTACAGAGGTTGTTGGCGGTACTGCATAAAAGCACTTAAAAGGAGAGCTGATGCAAACACCTCAGGATAAAAACGGAAATGCATGATGAGTGAAAGAGAAGAGACGATTAGCCCCGAGATGCTGCAAGGCGCCAGAGGCCTGGAGAGCGAGATCCAACGTGCCGTGATCGGCCAGGAGCGGGTGATCCATGAACTGGTCTTGGCGCTCTTTGCCGCGGGCCATGTGCTGGTGGAGGGGCTGCCCGGGTTGGGTAAGACCCTGCTGGTACGCAGCATGGCCGCGGCGGTGGAGGGCCAGTTCAGTCGCATCCAATTCACCCCCGACCTGATGCCCAGCGATATCTCCGGCCATATCATGTTCGATATGAAGACCGAGAACTTCCGGGTGCGCAAGGGACCGGTGTTCTGTAACTTTCTGCTGGCGGACGAGATCAATCGCTCCCCGGCCAAGACCCAGTCGGCCATGCTGGAGGCGATGCAGGAGCAGCAGGTCACCATCGAGGGCCGTACCTTTCCCCTGTTGCCCCCCTTTCTGGTACTGGCCACGCAAAACCCCATCGAGCAGGAGGGCACCTATCCACTGCCCCAGGCCCAGCTCGACCGGTTTCTGCTCAAGGTCTTCATCGACTATCCCGACGAGAGCGATGAACAGGCGCTGGTGAAGCAGGTTACGACCAACTCGGTGGGCGACCGGCTCGATACCTCGGCGATCCGCCCCCTGCTTCGGGCAGCGCAGATCCCTCTGCTGCAATCCCACATTGCGGGCCTGGGGGTGGATGAGCAGATCGTCAACTACGCGGTGCGTATCGTGCGGGCCGCCCGGGAGTGGAACGGCATCGAGGCCGGGCCGGGACCGCGCGGCCCCATCGCACTGCTGCGGGCGGCGCGGGCGGAGGCCTTTCTGCGGGAGCGGGCGTTCGTCACGCCGGACGACATCAAGTCCGCCGCCCCGGCTGCTCTGAGACATCGGTTGAGGTTGACCACCGAGATGCAGATCGAAGGCTACCAGCCGGACGATCTGCTGGCGGATCTGCTCGACAACGTTCCCGCCCCCCGGCAGTAGCTCACCCATGAAGCCGGACCACAACCTGCTCTATCTGCTGGTAGGATTGTTGGCCATCGGTCTGTTGGCCAGCCTGCTGCCCGACTGGGCGATGGTGTGGAAGCTCTCCTCGGCAAGCGTCCTGCTGCTCGCGCTGCTCGATCTCCAACTGGTTCGACAACAGCCTTTGCCGGGGGTGAAGCGGGTCCTGCGCAGCAGCATCCCGGTGGGGGTCTGGTCGAAGCTAGCGCTACGACTGAGCAACAACTCCAGTCGGGGCTTGAGACTGATCCTGCATGATCACCATCCCGCCGATTTCGCGATCCAGGGGCTGCCGAGAGAGGTCCTGCTGCCAGCCCGACGCCAGCTCGAGCTGAACTACCGAATCAGGCCGCAACGGCGTGGCGATGGGGAGTTCCCCGGCATCGATCTGATCCTGCGCTCACCCTTCGGTCTCTGGCGCCACAGGCGCTTTATTGACCTGGTTGACCGGGTAAGGGTGTACCCCAATTTTCGCGAGATTGCAAAATATGCCCTGCTGGCGACAGATAACTATCTGAGTCAGATGGGCATACGCCACCGTCAGCGGCGGGGCGAAGGCAGTGACTTCAATCAACTGCGCGAATATCGCGCGGGTGACAGCCTGCGGCAGATCGACTGGAAGGCCAGCTCACGCTATCGCCGGCTGATCTCCAAGGAGTATCAGGACGAGCGGGATCAACAGCTGGTATTTCTGCTCGACTGCGGCCGCCACATGCGTCACCAGGATGCTGCAGGCGCCCATCTGGATCATGCCCTGAACGCCATGCTGCTGTTGAGCTATGTGGCTGTCAAACAGGGGGATGCGGTGGGCTTCCTCTCCTTCGGTGGGTGGGATCGCTGGCAGCCGCCGCGTAAGGATGGGGAACTGATCCGGCGGTTGCTGGAGGCGACCTATGATCTCGACTCCACCCTGGAGGCGGCGGATTATCTGGCCGCCGCCCGCAAGCTGATGCCCCTGCAACGCCGCCGCGCCCTGGTGGTGATCCTGACCAACAGCCGGGATGAAGACCGGGGTGAACTCTCCCGTGCAGTCGGTCTGTTGGCCCGACGCCATCTGGTGGTGATCGCGGAGCTGCGGGAAAAGGGCTTGAGTCATGCCCTCGAACAACCGGTGGTCGATCTTGCCGACGCCCTGCGTTTTCATGGGGTGGTGGATTATCTGGCCAGCCGCAGTGAAGGTCTCAAACTGCTACAACATCAGGGGGCGCTGCTGGTGGATGCGCTGCCCGAGCAATTGCCGGTGATGCTGGTCAACCGCTATCTCGATATCAAGGCGGGTGGGGTGCTTTAGCCCTATTATTGTATAAATCTTTCAACGTAGGGTGGGCACCGCCCACCCTCAAAGGATAGATCGAGAGGTATTGGGTGGGCGGTGCCCACCCTACTTGCTGCTCAATTATTGGAAGAACTGAAAGTGCCTCCGGGCAACCGCCTGGAAAAACTATCTGGGGATAGAAAAGCTGAGTACAGTATTCGCATAAATGAACAGTATCGAATTTGTTTCATGTGGGGTGAGTTAGGCCCCTATGACGTAGAAGTTACCGATTATCACTAGCGGCACATCATGATTCGCATCCCTACACACAGGCAACCAACTCATCCCGGTTAAATGCTCAGGGAAGAATTCCTTGAGCCTATGCATATAAGCCAACGTGATCTGGCAAATGCTATCCATGTTCCCTATCAACGTGTGAATGAACTGGTGAATCAGAAGCGGGGCATCACCCCTAGTACCGCCCTCCGCCGCGCAAAATTATTTGGAGTATCTGCTGATTTCTGGCTTAATCTGCAAATGCGATGGGATCTATATAGAGCACGGGACAATGAGGGAAAGGAACTAGAAGCGATTAAAGATTTTCATCACCTGCAAAAAATGGCCTAAGGGCTTGCGTAGAAATTAATTCACATTGAGGCAGTCATGAATACAGCGAAAGAAGAAGTAAAGTCACTTCTGAATAAATTACCAGATGAATGCACGCTGGAAGATGTTCAATACCATCTATATGTAGTTGAAAAAATACAGAGAGGTATTGCAAGGGCAGACACTGAGGGAACATTGAGCCAAGAAGATGTCGAAAGGAAGTTCAGTAAGTGGACTACACAATAAAATGGTCTCCTGAGGCAATAGAGGATCTTGAGTTTATCGCTGAGTAAATTGAAAGAGACTCTGAATTTTATGCTCGTGCTGTTGTTTCTAAAATCCTGGCAGCATCACACAAAATACCAGAGCAACCATTTATAGGTCGGGTTGTTCCGGAACTAGGTGATGAAGATATACGTGAACGGTTTGTTTACAGCTATCGGCTAGTGTATCGAATTCAAGATAGAACCATAGCTGTGGTAGCGATTATTCATGGAAAACGACTGCTTGAGAATATTTCAGAAAGATTTGAGTGAGAAACCAACAAGGAACGCTACCCATTTCTTCCGATAGGAATAAAGGGGAAGGAACAAAGGGTAGCGTCCCCTTTACTGCAATAAGCTTGACTATATCAATAACTCTACACAAAAAACGGAGATTATCTGCAATGAATAGAGTAACGAAATACGTCTCAATCGGCTTGTCTGGAGCGCTCTTGCTCATACTCTCCGCATGTACTGCCGAGATTGGCAGCGATCAATGGTGCACGGATATGAAAGAAAAACCCAAAGCAGATTGGTCAACAAACGAAGCAGCAGATTTTGCTAAACATTGCATTTTAAAATAAGGAGAAAATCATGGAGATAACATCCCTATTAATCTTTCTAGCCATTGGTGCATTGGCCGGATGGTTGGCAGGTAATATTATGAGAGGAGGCGGTTTCGGCCTTCTTGGAAATATTCTCGTCGGTGTCATCGGGGCGGTTGTTGGAGGCTGGGTATTTGGGCTACTTGGAATATCTGCAAATGGGTTTATCGGCTCCCTTATCACAGCAGTGGCTGGCGCGGCACTTCTTCTTTTCGTTGTTGGGTTAGTTAAAAAATAGACCTGGCATCTATATGACCTCCCTCTGTCCAGTACAAATTCACGCAGTTGGGACACATGTGAGGACAGGTCTAGATTTGTAGCATCACGCAATTTGGATGCATCGATTCTAGACCTGTCCCCCTTGTTCGCTGAATTCCCCTATTAGACATATTATCAAATTTTATTCTCATGGCTCCGAATAAGCTCTATAACCACCTGATTATCTGATAGCTTCTCTGTTTCATCAATTATTAGCAACGTTCCGGCTATTAACGTTTTTCCACGTTCTATATTTTTGGGTTTTGTATGATCACGAAATGCTTGCGTGCTTTCATACCGAACCTCATCAAGTGCATAACCAACTTGCTTTTCGAGAAACTGTTGAGCATCGGATGAATAGTAAGAGAACAATCCCATTTGCTTTAAATATATGGCTGGTTTATGAAATGGCTTAAACTGCTCATGTGGAAATTCATTCCCAGTGGCTTTTTTCCAAATGCCTCTCACGGCATTTTCACAGGCTTGATTTGTTGCATAAGAACCCATAGAACTTAGCGAACTCACTTCACGGAATTCAATTTCTGCGGTTTTCAACGCCGTTCTTGCTTCGTGAAAATAATCCTTCATTTCCTCCTCATGGGATGATTCATGTATGCATAACGACCAAACTCAGCCGAATAAGGCCGCAACGTGGCTTGACGTTGGCTGGAGCACCGCGTTATACCGCAGGTTATTGATTGAAATATTATGATTGTGCTGTATGCTATGGTCGAATTAATGTGTAAGTAAAATATTCATCACCATCAAATCTATAAATGTTTATTTCAATCTTATCCCCTGAGTTCATATTATCTAATAACTTAATTAAGTTATCATAAGAGACAAGGCTTCCATTCACAGCAACGATTCCATCACCTCCTTTTAATCCTGCTTTACCTCCTGGTTTATGTGGGTTTGCTGACCATACGGTAGTGCTCTCTTGTATTTCACCATCATATTTTTCTTTCAGTTCATTTTGGCATTGTTGATTGCATGGGCTTTTTAGAAGCAGCAACCCTGACCAATGTTTGTTTTGTTTGTTGTATTGGCAACCCTTCCATTCAGAGAGCACTAATGTAAAATAACTTAGCGGCTTAGATGTGGCCAGCACATATTCTTTCTGAATTAGATCGCTACTTGGAAAAAATTCCAGTTGAACTAGTGCTTTTTCTCCTTTTTGCATCTGCCCAAGTAAAATTGCGCTTTTTTCTTTATTAAATGTTGCAATGCGCCCGTGAGTATCAATCTCGACACCAAATACCGGGGGGTTGTTATCTATTCTTATTCCGATTTTCCCTTTTAACAGAGGATTAAATATTTCATTTCTCAATATGATTGATATTTTTCCGCTATCCTGAACAGCCAGATAAACAAAATCACTATAAAAAATATCGCCAACCTGAGAATTGAAATGTTCAGTTGATGAATACATATAACAACTAGATTGGTCTGTCATTCTGTCGAATTGCCATTGGAAATCCCAAGTTTTCGAGCCCGCATATATTGGCCCGCTAATATAAACGGTAAATAGCATAGTCAAGACAAACAGTAATTTTTTGTTTACACCCATTTTTACTCCAGTTTATTGTTTATACGGTATAACCATAAATTTATTACGGTGACAGTTTACTAAATATCGTTAATTATCGCCCCTAGTTTTCCTTTTGGGTCCGCGCTTTTGGGGTTTTAGTTGCCTGCCTGTCAGTCTCTCAAGCTTTTCAATCCACTTGTCAGAACCAGCTCTGTGGGGACAGGTCCTTGGTGGGGACAGGTCTAGATTTGTAGCATCACACAATTTGGATGCATCGATTCTAGACCTGTCCCCCTTGTCCTTGTGTCCTTGGGAATAACAAGACGGGGTAATCGAGCCATGAACGCAGTTTGATATATTTTATGTGTTTAGTAAACTGTCACCGTAATTCCAAATGATGATAAGAATAAGTCAGTTACATATAACAGGGTATTTAACCATGCGTTCTCTGATTCGAATAGTATTTATTCCTTTTCTCGCACTGTTTTCAGCACAAGCATCAGCTATACCAGTTATTCATGACTCTGCTTATAATATCGAGCTATTAACAACCGTGTCTGGGTCTGCATTACATGCCATGGATTTTGATAGTAGTGGTAACTTATATATATCAAGTTATAACAACGGGAATGTCTTTGTTATAAACTCTCCTGCATCAGGCCAGCAAACAGCAACGCTGTTTTCATCTGGCTTCTCCTATGCTAATGGACTGACTGTTACTGATGATGGCCGGTTATTTGTATCCACGGGCTTAGGGAACATATACCAGATTTATAGCGATGGAACCTCTTCACTGTTTTCATCAGGTTACTCGTATTCAACCGAGATTGATTCGTATAGTAATGACCTCTTTATTTCGAATTCTGGCGATGGAACAATCTCAAAGGTAGATGGATCGACAGGTATAGGATCAGTCTTTTTATCTGGGTTTAGTACACCAAATGGCCCATTTGGATTGTCAATCGGTGATGATGGAATGCTGTATTTTTCAGATCACCTCACTGGAAGTGCTTTTTCATCAGATCAATCTGGAAATGTCAGCTTGCTCGGTAGTTTTACGCCCTTTGGGGTCGGTTATACGGGTGTGAATGCTGCTGGGGATGTGTTTGTATCAGATATTCTGAGTCGAGAAATATACAAGATAGATTCACTAGGCAATATAGACGTATTTGCTTCAGGCTTTACGGGTAAAGATAATCCACCATTCAACGGACCACACGATATTGTCTTTGATGACCTGGGTTATATGTATATAACCGATGCAGAAACTATTTGGCGGGTTGTTACTGTCTCCGAACCCTACACTGTTACCATTGACATCAAGCCAAGTAAAAAGTCAACGAATATTATTGACTTTAATAAGGATAAATATCTTAAGGTTGCCGTAGTGGGCGATACGACTTTTGATGCTCTACAGGTAGATCCAACGACTGTGAAGTTTGGCCCCAATGAAGCAAGCCCTATTCGCTTTAATGTTAAGGATTACAATCGGGATGGATTTTTTGATTTGATTCTTACCTTCAAGCTCAAAGATACAGGTATCACTTGTGGAGATACTGCGGCAACGTTGACTGGCGAGCTTTATGACGGGACTCTGATTGCAGGTGCCGATTCCTTTCAGACAACGAACTGCCAGTAAAAAGGTGGACGTGGCTTTGCCAGCCGAAAAAATAAATATAAAAACAAAAGTGGTTAACTGGGTGACGTGATGAGGGTGACCGGGAATAACAAGACGGGGTAATCGAGCCATGAACACAGTTTGATATATTTTGTGTGTTTAGTAAATTGTCACCGTAATTCAATGTTACCCTCTCGATCAGGGGAAGAGCCTATATGTTTAGTAAACTGTCACCGTAAAACATATTACGAAATAACGGTGACAGTATACTAAATATCGTTAATTATCGCCCCTAGTTTTCCTTTTGGGTCCGCGCTTTTGGGGTTTTAGTTGCCTGCCTGTCAGTCTCTCAAGCTTTTCAATCCACTTGTCAGCGAGTAGGGCGGAAAAGCACAGCGCCTTTCCGCCCTACACGCTGCTTTTTCAATCTCAAGTTTCGGAGTTCAAACACGCCAATGCGAAATCTAGCGGAGAGGGGGATAGCGTATTGAGACCGTCTGCGGCCATGGAGGGCCGCAGCCGAGCGTACAAGGATGTATTAACAGCGTGTCTCAAAATGCTATCCCCCTCTCCGTGCCCCATTTGAACTCCGAAACTTGAGTTCAATAAACATTTCATCACACCAGTGGTGTTCCGTCAGGAGCATGAACCGGCTTACCCAAATAGGAACATGATCTTAGGATAATTCATTTTTTACCGCGACCCTTAGACTGGTTTCTCGGGAATCTCACACATTATCGCTTCTTCTTCTTCGGTAGGCGTCTTACAGAATGCCGTGCCAGCGGTAATGCAGCCCAGAGGCACCACCAGCAGGGTCAGGGGCACCGCGACAATGGGGCCGAACAGCAGTGAGATGGCCATGCCCTGAAAGATCGGGTCGAACAGGATCGCGAAGGCCCCCGCCATCATGGTGAGGTCGGTGACCCAGATGGGGCGCATGCGAATCTGCCCGGCCAGCATCACCGCCTCTTTGACATTGACACCCCGGTGCACCTCGTTCTTGGCGAAGTCCACCAGCAGGATGGAGTTACGCACCTCGATGCCCGCCAGGGCGATGAAGCCGATCATGGAGGTGGCGGTGAATTCGGCGCTCAGCAGCCAGTGCCCCGGGATGATGCCGATCAGGGTGAGGGGGATGGGGGCCATGATGATGGCGGGCTGGATGAAGTTGTCGAACTCCCATACCAGCAGGATGTAGATGAGCACCAGTGCGGCGGCGAAGGCCAGACCCAGGTCCCGGAAGGTCTCGTAGGTGATGACCCATTCGCCGCTCCACTCGAAGCCGGATTCCGCGTCTTCCGCCGGCGGGCCGGTCAGGGTGCCGCTGATCTCTACCCCATCGGGGGTCGTGTAGTTCTCCAACTGATCCTCCACCGCCAGCATGCCGTAGATCGGCGCCCCCAGTCTGCCCTCCATCTCGCCCACCACATATTCCATCGGCCGCAGATCCTTATGGTAGATGATGGGGTCCTCCGGGATCTGCTGGAAGTGGCCGAGCTCGAACAGGGAGACCGTCCCGCCGCTCTTGGCGGGGATCGGCAGATTGGCCAGCCGGTTCAGTTCGGAGCGGGCGGCAAGCGGCAGCTGTATGACCAGATAGGTGGGTTCCAGCTCTCTGCCACGTTTGACGTCACCCAGCCGATAGCCTCCCAGGGCCATGTCCAGGTTGCGGGTGATGGTCTCCACCT
>JBDLIF010000010.1:0-18705 GCA_039714955.1 Pseudomonadota bacterium
TCGCCCTTTCGTGGGATATCAGCTGAGAGATGGGGCTAATCACCATGAAAAGTGAGTAGACTCCGATGATGGAAAAGACGCCGGTGCTGTTTGGTGAGGTCCTGTTCGACTGTTTCGAGGACGGCAGCCGGGTGCTCGGCGGCGCCCCCTTCAATGTGGCCTGGCACCTGCAGGCATTCGGCTGCAAGCCCCTCTTCATCAGCCGAGTGGGTGATGACCCCATGGCACGGCAGATACGCGACACCATGCAGCACTGGGGAATGACTACCGCGGGTCTGCAAAAAGACTCGGCCCACCCCACCGGTGAGGTCAAGGTCAGGCTCAGGGACGGACAAGCCAGTTTCGATATCGTTGCGGACCGGGCCTATGACCATATCCAGGCTGATGCCTTACCGCCGATGCAACCGGCCCTGATCTATCATGGCAGCCTGGGGCTCAGGCTGCCGGAATCGGCCACCACTCTCGATTACCTGCGACAGAAGCACCCTGCTCCAGTGTTCATGGATGTAAATCTGAGACCACCCTGGTGGGAGAGGGAACAGCTTGAGCGGCTGCTCGACCATGCCAGCTGGGTAAAGATCAATGACGACGAACTGGAGACCCTAATTGATGGACCTGGCGACCTTCAAGCCAAGGCCCAGACTCTGCTGCAGCGTCATGACCTGATCTGGGTCATCGTGACCCAGGGAGCAGAGGGGGCCTTCACCCTCGACAACAACGGCAACCTGATTGAGCTAGCACCCACCGCGGAGACCAAGGTGGTGGATACCGTGGGCGCCGGGGATGCCTTCGCCTCGATCTGCATCGTCGGTCTGCTGCACGACTGGCCACTCCCCCAGATTATGCAACGGGCCCAGCAGTTTGCCTCGTTGCTGGTCGGGCAACGGGGCGCCACCATCAACGATTTCGCAACCTATCAGCCATTCATCGATGAGTGGCGACTGGACCAATAGCCTATCGAGTCATCAGGGAAGACGCAGAAAGTAGTCCCGATAAAATCGCATCTCGTTGATGGAATCCCGGATATCCTCCAGGGCCAGATGCTTGGAATCCTTTTTAAACCCATCCGCGATTTCAGGCGCCCAGCGCAGGGCCAACTCCTTCAAGGTACTGACGTCTAGATTTCGGTAGTGAAAATAGTCTTCCAGCTTCGGCATGGTGCGAGCCATGAAGCGCCGATCCTGACAGATGGTATTGCCACACATCGGTGAGGCCCCCGCCGGCACATACTGCTTGAGAAAAGCGATGGTCTCCGCCTCCGCGAACGCCTCATCATGGCTGCTGGCCCGCACTCTTTCAATCAACCCGGAACCACCATGCTGTTGCTGATTCCACTCATCCATGCGGTGCAGTATTTCATCGGACTGGTGAATGGCGATCACCGGGCCCTCCGCCAGGATATTCAGATTTGAATCAGTCACAACAGTGGCGATTTCGATGATCTGATCGTTGAGGGTATCAAGACCCGTCATCTCCAGATCGATCCAAATCAGATTGCCGAGGTCTTGAGCCATATTTTTTCCTTGGTAAGTGACGGGTTGATTTGCGGAGAGATTCTAGCAGGAAGCCGGCTCAGACTGTATTCTTGACACCATTAACCGCAATAATGGAAAAATATCACCTACGATGCCTCTGTTTACTCAACTCTTTCTCCTTGCCTTGGCAGCCGGCACGCTCTTACAGCTCTGGTTATTAGGCCGCCATCTTCAGCATGTCGCGCGACATAGAGACAAGGTTCCCGCTGATTTTGCCGACTCGATTCGTTTGAGCGATCATCAAAAGGCCGCCGACTACACGGCAGCCAAGGGGGAGATTGCCCGCCTGGAGATCATCTTCGGCAGCCTGTTGTTGTTGCTCTGGACCCTGGGTGGCGGACTGGATCTGCTGAACCGGTTCTGGCTTGGCCTGGAGATCGATCCGCTGCTCAGCGGTGTTGCCCTTATCTTCTCGGTGCTGTTCATCTCAAGCCTGCTGGATCTACCTTTTACCGCCTGGCGCACATTCAGGATCGAATCGGCCTATGGCTTTAATCGTACCTCTGTTCCCCAGTTTGTGAAGGACCGTTTGCTCGGTGCACTGCTCGGCCTGTTGCTGGGGGGACCTCTGGTGTGGGTCATTCTCTGGCTGATGGAATCCGCGGGGCCATTCTGGTGGATGGCCGCCTGGCTGGTGTGGATGGCGTTTACCCTCACACTGACCTGGGCCTATCCCCGGATCATCGCACCGATCTTCAACCGCTTCACTCCCCTCGAGGAGGGGGAGATGCGGCAACGCATTCAGGGACTGTTGCTGCGCTGCGGTTTTACCAGCGACGGTATCTTCGTCATGGATGGCTCCAAACGTTCCAGTCATGGTAATGCCTATTTCACCGGCTTCGGCAACAACAAACGCATTGTCTTTTTCGACACCCTGCTCAAGTCCCTCTCGCCCCATGAGATGGAGGCCGTCCTGGCCCATGAACTGGGACATTTTCGGCGCCGGCATATCATCAAGCAGATGCTGCTGATGGCGACGCTCTCTCTGGGTGGACTGGCATTGCTGGGCTGGTTGTCGGAGCAGGGCTGGTTCTTCCAGGATCTGGGGGTCAGCCAGCCTTCAGACGCTTCAGCCCTGTTGCTTTTCCTGCTGGCCGCACCGGTATTTACCCTGTTTTTCTCGCCGCTGGGCAGTTATCTGTCACGGCGTCATGAATTCGAGGCCGACGACTATGCGGTGGCTCAGACCGACGGGAGTCATCTGATCAAAGCCCTGGTCAAACTGTATCAGGACAATGCAAGTACATTGACACCGGACCCGCTCTACTCCATGTTTCACGACAGTCACCCACCGGCGCCGGTACGCATTGCCCATATTTCACAACAAAACAGAGGATAGAGGAGGAGTAACATGCGACATTCCCTGACAGCCTTCAGCCTGCTGGCCCTGTTCATGGCATCGCCCAGTCAGGCCATGGATATTCACAAAGGCAAGTCACTGCTGGACCAGCATTGTGTCCGTTGTCACGGCAGTGAGGTCTACACCCGTGAAGACAGGCGGATTACCAGCCTGCCTGGCCTGCATAAGCAGGTGCAGCGATGTGAACAGATGCTGGGACTCACCTGGTTCGACGAAGATATCAACAACACCGCGGGATATCTCAACCAGCAATATTATAAATTTGCTACCAAACCCTGATTCTTGATGGGTAGGCGTCGTCTCACCCAGCGTCAGAGAGCCAGAATCCAGGCCATTCAGGAACAACGCCGGGAAAAACTCGCCATCCGAGCGGAGCAGTCGCTGAGCGATTCGAACGGCGCTTTAACTGAGGGTCGGGTGATCATCCGACATGGTGCCACCCTGGGTGTGGAGGCTCTCGATGGGAGACTCTACCAGTGTCTTACCCGGCAGAATATTGGCCACCCGGTCTGCGGTGACCGGGTGGTCTTGCAGGCGATTGATGAGACCACAGGGGTAGTTACCGCCCTATTGCCCCGAGTGAGCGTCCTCAGCCGACCGGATTATACGGGTCAGGAAAAACCCCTGGCCGCCAATATCGATCTGCTCGTCGTCGTTCTGGCCCCACGCCCCGAACCCAGCGGTTACCTGCTCGATCAGTACCTGGTCACCGCGGAGACCATTGGGATTCAGGCCCTGATTGCCATCAACAAGATCGATCTGTTACAAGGAGACATAAGGAGGGAGTTTGTGAAGGAGTTTGATCACTATGGTGGGATCGGCTATCCCCTGGTGGAGATCAGCGCCAAACAGGAGCATGGACTGGATAGACTGATTGAACGGTTAAAGGGCAGGACCAGCATTCTGCTAGGCCAGTCGGGGGTGGGCAAATCATCCCTGATCAATGCCCTGCTGCCCTCCCTGGAGCTGGAGACCGGCCGGCTCTCCCGAGCCACCGGGCTGGGTCGCCACACCACATCCGCCGCAACCTGTTACCATCTGCCCCAGGGAGGTGATCTGATCGACTCCCCCGGGGTACGCAGTTTCCGTCTCACCAGCCTGTCGATCGGTCAATTGGAGCAAGGCTTCCCTGAATTCCGGCCCTATCTGGGCCTGTGTCGCTTTAAAAACTGCTCCCATGAACATGAACCCGGCTGTGCTATCCGTGAGGCCGCGGAGCAGGCTAAGATCAACCCGCAACGTCTGGAGAATTTCCTCAGACTGAGCAGAACGGTTTCGGCCTCTCCCGCATGATCGAAATTATCGAAATCAAGCTTCTACTCTTACTGCTGACTGCCAATGGTGCACCTATTCTGGCACGTCTGGCGCTTGACTCCCGGTTTTCTTTTCCCCTGGATGGGGGTAAGAAAACCGTTAGGGGTAGACCCATACTCGGTGCCGCCAAAACCTACAGAGGTGTCCTGGCAGCCATACTCTCAACGGCAATGATTGCACCCTGGTTGGGATTTTCATGGGGGTTCGGTGTAATCATTGGTTTGTTGGCGATGGCGGGTGATCTTTTGGCCAGCTTTACCAAACGTCGCCTGGACCTACCCTCCAGCAGTCAGGCCATGGGATTGGATCAGATACCGGAATCGCTGATTCCTCTGATCTACGCTAAGTTCACGCTGAACCTGGCCTGGCCTTCCGTACTGGCAACAGTGCTGGCGTTCTGGATAGGCGGAATTCTGCTCTCGTTGTTGTTATTCAGACTGGGAATTCGTCGGCATCCCTATTAAGGAGGTGATTAGCCCCATCTCTCAGCTGATATCCCACGAAATGGCGATGGGAATAGGTTGGCGAAACCCTCGGCGGCATGGATGCCACCGTGGAGCGTACAAGGACGTATTTACAGCGTGTTTCGGCAGCCTATTCCCACCGCCGAGGCCCAGCTGAGAGATGGGGCTAATCACCATTAAGGAAGCTCTGAATCGGGCTATGTCGATCTGGCTAGGTGATGCAGGGTTATCTCCGGTCGACTATTCAACCGCACCTCCACGATCGACGAGCCAGCCCCGACCGAGGTATATCCCTGCATACTGTTGTGTTGCCATCGACCCGCCCCGAGGGATCGGGGACACCTGGCATCCAGGGTCAATGGAAGCCCGCCCGGGAGACATATCTGACCACCATGGGTATGTCCGCACAGGAACACATCGAAACCGGCATGCGCGGCCTGAAGGTAGACCTCTGGGGTGTGGGAGAGCAGTAGGGATATGGCACCATGAGGCACCGCGCCTGCCGCCTTCTCGATATTGTCTACCCGATAGTAGTGCGCGTCATCTATGCCCGCCAGGTAGATGGCCTCACCTGCCCGTTCGATTGTGGTGGCTTCGTTCAAAAGTACCGAGACCCCCATATCCTCCAGTTCAGGCACCATGCGGATACTGTCGTGATTCCCCAGCACCGCATAGATTGGCGCCTTGAGTTCGGTACAGAGAGAACGCATACCCGCCATCGCCTCATCGATCGGACCAAAGGTCCAGGCACGATAATCACCCGTCAACACGCAGATATCGTAGTCCAGCCGACTGACCTGCTCGATCAGTGCCTCCGTGGCGGGTGCATGCATATCCAGGTGCAGGTCACTGAGATGCAACAGGGTCAGCCCCTCAAATGCCGCCGGCAGATTCGCCAGCATCAGCTCATTATGCTGGATACGAAAATTCAGCGTATTTCTCCGCCCCCGCCAATAGAGACCAGAGAATTTAAGTGCATAGCGAATCAGTGAATGGCTGGAATACCAGTTCTCGGGATGAAAAAAATTGAACCCTTTGCCGAAGACCTGGGGCACCGACTCCTCTTCAATACCGAGTCGTTGGCGGGCATGCACCTTGCCCAGGCGTTGTTGCAGGCGCGAAAGGAGGTCCGAATTCATAACTTAGATCGACATCATCCTAAACCTGTATGTTAAGAAGGTTTTATAACTCATTGTTATAAAAAATAATTGCGACATCGGATCCTCCCAGGAGCGAGTGTTCAATCGTCAATCGCCCCCCATAGGCGCTTATGATATCGGCAGCCACGGCCAGACCTATCCCCTGTCCAGGCTGATGTTCATCCAACCTCCGTCCTCGTTGCAGGACCTCTTCCATCCGTTCGGGGGGTATGCCCTCCCCATCGTCCTCCACATGGAGTTCCAACGCTTGGTTCTTAGTGTGACCCGTTACCCTGACCCGGCTCCGACCATATTTCCAGGCATTATCCATCAGGTTTCCCAGCACTTCCATGAGATCACCCTCGTCGCCGGGAAATCCGGCATCCCGGGAGATCGATATCTCCCATTCGATCCCCTTCTCAAGATAGACCTTACTCAAGGATCTGGCGATCCGTTCCACTGCCGGTCTTACCGGAAGACTTTTTATCAGCAGCGCCCTGCCCGAGGCTGCCGCCCGTTGCAACTGGTGGCTGACGATCTGATTCATTCGGCTCACCTGCTCGGTCAGGGTCTGCTGTTGATCTTCATCTCCATGCCTTAGTTGATCGGCCAGGCCCTGCAGAATGGCGAGGGGCGTCTTCAGGCTATGGGCAAGGTCTCCCAGACTGTCCCGATAGCGCTGCTGACGGGTCTCGGCATGGCGGATCAGGGAGTTGATATTTTGCGTAAGCCCCTGTAACTCCCGAGGATAATCTCCTGAGAGTCGACCCGACTGGCCGGATTCGATATTTCGCAACTCCGTGACGACGGATCGCAGTGGCCGCAGCCCCCAACGGAGCACCCAACCCTGAGCCAGTAGCAATAACAGCGCAGCCCCGCCGAGCCAAGAGAACAGCGTGTTACGAAAGGTACCGATCTGCTCCTGATAGGGTTGCAGATCTTCAGCCACCGCCAGCACATATTCGACCTCCCTGCCCATAAAATCTTCCCAGACCACACCAAAGCTGAGGGTCATCAGCCCGCCTGCGCTGGTGGTACCGGCCAGTTGATAACTGGACTCGCCCGGACCCACCCGGCGCAGGAAATTCAGGGAACGGCCTACGCTTGAACCTGAGCGCCAGTAAAAGCCAATCTGTGGGCCCTTGACCTCGGCGTAGAGACCGGAATCGGGCAGATTAAAACGCGGGTCGGTCAGAACCGCCGGCAGGATCAGCAGTCCCTTCTCATCCTCCTTTGCAGCCGCCAGGATGGCATAGATACTCGTTTGCAGCCTGGCCATCAACGCCTCTTCGGAGGAGGAGCGGTAGGCCTTGTCAAGCGCCAGACCGGTGACACCCAGAAAGGCCGTCAGCACCAGACTCGCTGCCAGTAACAGACGCCCATGAATCGAAGCCTGCAAGCTACTCTTCATACACTCCTTTCGAGTACAAAACGATAACCGCGTCCTCTCAGGGTTTCGATCGGTTTGTAGGTCTCGTCCGGATCGAGTTTCTTGCGCAGCCGGCGGACAAATACCTCGATCACATTACTGTCACGATCCCAATCCTGATCGTAGATGTGCTCGGTCAGATCCGTCTTGGAGACCACCTCCCCCGCATGCAGCATCATGTATTCGAGCACCTTATATTCGTAGGCGGTGAGATCGACAGGCCTGTGGTTCAGTTTTACCGACTGGCTACGGGTATCGAGTTCCACCGGTCCACAGGTCAAAACAGGTTGAGACCAGCCGGCCGAGCGCCGCAGCAGGGCATTGAGCCGGGCCAGCAACTCCTCTACATGAAAGGGTTTTACCAGATAGTCATCGGCACCGGCCTCCAGCCCCTCCACCTTGTCCTGCCAGTTTCCTCTGGCGGTCAGTATGAGTATGGGGAAATGTTTTTCCGCCTGACGCAGGGCGCGGATCACCTCGATACCTGATAGCTGCGGCAGCCCGATATCCACTATACCTACATCGATGGCATACTCCCGTCCCAGAAACAGCCCATCCCTGCCGTCCGCGGCGGCATCCACCGTGTAGCCTTCCTGAGCTAGACGTTCGGCAAGTGGTTCCCGCAGCTCAGCTTCATCCTCAACCAGTAATACACGCATGCTTATCTATCCCGCTGTCTGGGGTGGCCCTTCAGCCGACGACCGCTCTTACTGTCTATCTTGATACGTTTTACCTTACCCTCCTTAGTCAGCAGGCGGATATGGTGAACCTGTTTACCATCCCATTCTTGGGTCTCGGCGGAGATCACCCGGCCACCCGTCCGGCTACGGGCACTTTCAACCGCCTCATCCAGGCTGACATCGCCTCTGGCAAAAGCGCTTCCCATGAGGAAGAGTGAAAGCAGCAATATGCCATGCTGGATCCATCGGGTTTTACGCATCATGATTTGGCCTGTTGACTCCCATGGCGCAGGGGCGATTTATGGATTTGCCCCTACGCTTTATAGCTGATATTCAGATTCCATCAATCGGTGCCACTCTCACCCCAATAGGTATACGCTTACCCGGATGGTGCTTGGTACGGGTGGTAAAGATATGGCCCTTATAGCGATATTTTACACGATAGCCGAGCAACCGGTCTTCATAGGTGGTGCGGTTCTCCACACCACAATGACGTTCCGTGGTCGTGGTGTAGTGACCATGCTCCCCCTGCTGACTCAGGTCATGGCCGATCGCTCCGCCCAGCAAGGCCCCCGCCAGGGTCGCGGCATCCTTGCCTCGGCCATGTCCTTGGTGGAGCTGATTGGCCATCACACCACCGATAATGCCACCCAGCATCGTACCCGTGTAGTTTTTTTGCCCCGGCTCGTAGTAGGATACATCCTCGTCCCAGCAATAGCGTTGCGGATGATTGATCTCAATCGTCTCATAAATCGGCTCCACATCGATCACCTTGGCGGTATCCTGAAACCGGTGACGGTTAGGTCCGGCGTTAACCGCCAGTGACGCGGTTAACATGAGAGCGCCAATTGTCATCAGTCGTTTTTTCATGGTCTGTCTCCTCAACGTTACTCATAACCTTTGAATGAGGGGCTTTCCTCATCGTCTGGTTATAGTTTGCGGGGTGCTAGCTGAACGGGCCCTGAACATATAAGAATCAACTAATTTATTAATTCAGATCATTTCTTCGACGACAGACCAGCGCTAAGATAGCTGATCGATAACCACCGGGATCCCAAATGAGGGATGGAGTCTATTCCTCCCTCACGCAGTTTCGATCCAGCCGGTTAGCACATAAAACAACACATCCGCTGTTTGCGGTATGGAGGACTACTTCTTTGAATAAACATCTGTTATCCCTTGCCATAGCGGCAAGTCTTTCCCTCTCTCTTTCCGCCGAAGCAACCAATGGCTATTGGTCGCATGGTTTTGGACCCAAGTCGAAATCCATGGCGGGCGCCTGTGTGGCGATGTCATTCGGCGCCATGTGTGCCGCAAGCAACCCTGCCTCCCTGGCATTAGTTGGAAATCGTCTTGAAATCGGCGCTGCGCTGTTTGCCCCTGAGCGGGGATTTACCGCCAATGATGATGCCATGACACCGCCTTACGGTTCTGTCCCACCAGGAGAGTATAAAAGCGAAAACGACATTTTCTTGATCCCTCACTTCGCCTATAACAAAATGCTGGACGAGGTAAGCTCGATCGGTATTGCCCTGGGTGCCAACGGGGGCATGAATACCGAGTATGGCAGGGCAATCTTTGAGAGATTCAGTCCCCCCGACTTGCCGGGCTTTGAGGACTACCAGGCCTCATCACCTACCGGCATCGACCTCACACAGATGTTTCTCGGCATCAGTTATTCCAGAATACTCAATGCGCAACACTCCATCGGGATCACGCCGGTTTTGGCTGTGCAGGCCCTCTCTGTTACCGGCCTGGAACCTTTCAGGATGTTCTCGATCCACGAGGATTCCGTCACCAATAACGGAACTGACATCTCCTACGGCGGCGGTCTGCGGCTGGGCTGGCTCTGGCGAGTCGATGACCGGTTCAAGATAGGCGCATCCTATCAGTCAAGGCTGTGGATGACCGATTTCGATGATTATAAGGGTCTCCTGGCTGAAGAGGGCAACTTCGATATTCCACCAACCATGGACCTGGGATTCTCCTATGGCTTTACGCCGGAATGGACCTTTTCATTCCACTATCAGCGCATCTGGTTTTCCCAGGTCAACGCCATCGGCAACGATGCCGACCTGGTATTTGCCGATCCCAATGAAGATATTCTCGGCACGGATGATGGCCTGGGCTTTGGCTGGGACGATGTGAATGTCTACAAATTCGGCCTGCAATGGGAGTACAACCCAGACCTGACCCTGCGCGCGGGTTACAGTTATGGCACCGACGCCTTTGAGGGCTCCCAGGCCCTGTTTAATATCCTGGCACCCGCGGTGGTCAAGCACCACTACACCGCGGGCCTTGGTTGGAAGTTGAATAAGGAGAGCGAACTCAATCTGGCGCTCATGTATGCCCCTGAAGAGAGAGTGGAAGGCACCAATCCGAATACCGGACCGCAGACCGGTGATGTCTGGATGAGTCAGTGGGAGATAGAGCTGGGCTGGGCCACCCGCTTCTGAGTAATCAATGGTAACACCGGGACAGGGATGCCCCGGTTCAAGCCATTAAAAAATCACATCCCGATTGGCGTAGCTAGCAGCAGCCGAGTGAGTCCAATGAAAAATTACTTACGCCAAACCAGGATCCTGTTGTTGACCGGCATCGGGATATCTTCCTGGAAGTTCAGGCCATGTCGACTCGCCAGCAGGTTCAGATCTTCAAAGTTGCGAATGCCGCTGTTCGGGTCTCGCTCCTTCAACCATTGATCGAAACGCCGATTGCTCTCACTGGTATAGTCTCCAGCAAAATTGAACGGGCCGTAGAGGACGAACTGGCCCCGGCTTTCCAATACCCTGCTCACACCCTGAAAAAAACACTCCACTTCAGGCCAAGACATGATGTGGGTCGTATTGGCACTGAACACGGCATCATAGGTCTGTGTGGGCCATGCCTGCATAACATCCAGGCTGACAGGCCGGCCTACATTGGGCAATGATGCTGCGTCCAACCAGGCACGGATACCCGGGTGGTGTTCCTGCCGGTCGCTGGTCTGCCAGAACAGATGGGGAAGCGATTCAGCAAAGAAGACTGCATGCTGACCGGTGCCACTGCCGATTTCCAGGACCTGCTCCGTGTGATTGAAAAGCCGTTTCAGCACTTCGAGAATCGGCCGCTTATTCTCCTCGCAGGCCTCGGAAAAGGGTTTCATCTCAGCCATCGTTCAACCAATCCCTGGGTTTGAGATAGTGTTCGTAGAACTCCGCCTCCTCCGAACCCGGTTCAGGCTGCCAGTTGTAGCGCCACTTTACCAGGGGTGGCAGCGACATCAGGATCGACTCGGTGCGGCCGCCGGACTGCAGACCAAACAGGGTCCCCCGATCATAGACCAGATTGAACTCCACATAACGTCCCCGGCGGTAGAGCTGAAAATCCCGCTGCCGCTCACCAAATTCGCTCTCCCTGCGCCGCTGCACGATAGGCAGGTAGGCCGGAATGTAGTGGTCACCGACGCTCTGCATGAAGCGGAACGATTGCTCGAATCCCCACTTGTTGAGGTCGTCGAAAAACAGCCCCCCAATGCCACGGGGCTCCTGACGGTGCTTGAGATAAAAGTATTCGTCGCACCACTGTTTGAAGCGGGGATAGACCTCTTCGCCAAAGGGGTCACAGGCGGACTTTGCGGTTTGATGCCAGTACCGACAATCCTCGGCATTGCCGTAGTAGGGGGTGAGATCTAAGCCCCCCCCGAACCACCAGACCGGATCTTGCCCCGCCTTTTCGGCGATGAAAAAGCGCACATTGGCATGGGAGGTGGGCACATAGGGGTTGTGGGGATGGATCACCAGCGAGACCCCCATGGCCTCGAAGGAGCGCCCGGCAAGCTCTGGACGATGGGCCGTGGCAGAGGCCGGCAGTTTTTCGCCCAGCACATGGGAAAAATTGACCCCAGCCTGCTCGAATACCCTGCCTCCCTGTAATACGCTGCTGATGCCGCCGCCACTGAGTCCTTTCCCTGGCTCCCTCTCCCAGGCATCAAGGAAAAATCTCTGTTCTCCATCTTCGGTTTCCAGTGCAGTGCATATCTGCGCCTGGAGACCCTGGAGGTAATCTTTTACCGCGGATTTATCGGGTATTTCGATGGTCATTTTATGCTTCGGTGTTCTGTTGAGTGGTTGATGCTATCGGGCTATTTGGCTACCAGCCGTTTCAGAAAGACCTTCATCTCCTTGGCGGCCTGTACATCCCCCTTTGCCTCTGCCACCAAGATACCCCTTTCATAGGCAGTCTTGGCCTCCAAGATACGCTCCAGCGCCGTCAACGCCTTGCCATAGGCCTTCCAGCTGGCGGAGTGTTCAGGATCCTGTCGAACTGCCTCCTCAAGATGGCTGGCGGCCTCCTCAACCGCACCCTCTTTCAGACAGACAGTACCCAGGGTGTAGCGCAGGAGCGGATTGTCAGTTCCCTGGGCCAGCAGCCTTTCAAGTGCCTTTCGATCCATGGGTAAGTAGTCCCCTGTGTGATATATCGATTGCTATCGATCGTTTATGCTTCTGTTACCCGCTATATTCAACCCCTGAGATGATCGGGGGATTATACCGATCGCCTGCCCCTCCTGATATGATCGTCCTCCAGACAAATGAGGTTTTTACCGCGTATGACCATAGACCGGGCCCGTGAACTGATCAGCCAGCAGATAAGCTTCGGCAGTGGTTACAACCGCAATGCGGTCCGCCTGATCCTGGGTGAGATCCAGCGGGTTCACGGACAGGCCGCGGTGGACAGCCTGATCGACGAACTGGCTCTGGAAGAGGCATTTGGCCTGAAGCCAGGCACGGATTTCAGCAAGGTTGGCCGTTAGACCCTTGTCCTCTCCCCTACCAGCATGGCCACATCTCTCACACCCTGAGACGGATCACCCAGGCGATTCTCTTCTCGATAGAACCGGATGGCCAGGGGGCTGAACAGATCCAAGAGTTCATTGTCACCCAGACGATAGTCCGGGTTGGATGGCCCCTGTTCAGTCAGAGCAATCCGGGTAAAGGTCTGATACAAGATCAATCCACCTTGCCTCAATGAAGCGATCAGAGCCGGGATCAGAGAGCGATTGAGAAAGTAACTGACCGCGATCACGTCAAACGCATCTACCGCTGGAGGGTCCCCTTCCACATCCCTGACCTCGGCCCGCAGACTCACCAATCCCTGCTCATCGGCAAATGCTTGCAGCCGCTCAATCGCCACCGGCGAAAGATCCCATGCGCTGACCTCTAACCCCGCTCTGGCCAGCAGGAGTGCATTGCCACCCAGGCCACAGGCGAGATCCAGGGCCTTTCCATGACTCGGCAGAAGGTGCTGGTTCTGTAACAACACATCCGCTGCCTTCGGCAAGTTTTGGGGATCGGCATGTCGCCGATCCCACTTCAACTGCAGGCTATCGAAGTTGGACATGGACTGGATCAGAGACCATCCAGCCCCCGCGCAAGGTCCACCTGGATATCCTCGATGGACTCAAGACCCACGGCCACCCGCAGCAGACCATTCCCAACACCCGACTCGACCCGCTGCTCGGGTGTCAAGCGCCCATGGGTGGTGGTGGCCGGGTGGGTGATGGTGCTCTTGGTATCCCCCAGATTGGCGGTTATCGAGACCATCCGGGTGGCATCAATGACAGACCAGGCGGCAGGCTGACCACCTTTCACATCGAAGGAGAGAATACCACCGGCAGCCCTCTGTTGGCTTGCGACCAGGGCGTGCTGGGGATGTGCCGCCAGCCCCGGATAATAGACTCGCTCAACCTTGGGATGCTGCGCCAGCCACTCCGCCAGCTGTTGTGCATTGCGGGAGTGGGCGTGCATGCGCAGTTCCAGGGTCTCAAGTCCCTTCAGAAAGACCCAGGCGTTAAATGGGCTCATGGTCGGTCCGGCGGTTCGCAACACCCCGAAGACCTCTTCTCCCACCTGCTGGGCATTGCCCACCACCGCGCCACCGATACAACGACCCTGGCCATCCAGATACTTGGTGGCCGAATGGACCACGATATCCGCTCCCAGCGTCAAGGGGCGTTGCAATGCCGGGGTACAGAAGCAGTTATCCACCACCAGCAGACAGCTGTTGTCATGGGCCAGGTCGGCCAGCAACCGGATGTCAGTCATCTCGGTAAGCGGATTGGAGGGGGTCTCCAGAAACAACAGCCTGGTCTCTGGCCGGATGGCCTGTTCCCAGGCCCCAATATCACTCAATTCGACAAAACTGGTCTCAATGCCAAACCGGCTCAGGTATTTCGTGAACAGCAGCGTGGTGGTGCCGAACACGCTGCGGGAGGAGACGATGTGGTCACCACTCTGCAGCAGCCCCATGCAGGTCGCGAGAATAGCGGCCATGCCGGAGGCCGTAGCCACACAGCTCTCGCCGCCCTCCAGGGCCGCCAGTCGCTGCTCAAAGTTTCGTACGGTGGGGTTGGTAAATCGGGCATAGATGTTTCCCGGCTCATCGCCACTGAAACGGGCAGCCGCCTCCGCGGCACTGCCGAAGACGAAGCTCGAGGTGGGAAATATCGGTTCACCATGTTCTCCCTCGGGGGTACGGTGATGCCCGATGCGAATCGCCTGCGTGGCGAAATTCCAATGTTCCGGATTCTGCTCTGACATTGTCAATTCCTATGGAGATCTGACCAATAAGGGAGCTGCCATTTTTTTGGACATCTGCAAAAACAAAAAAACCGCCCAACATGGCGGCTAAAGCAGTTACCCTCGCTTTAGCGGTATTTATCGAGCGCCCGCAATTTGAGAAAAATCGGCGCAGAGTGAAGATTAGGCTTGAGACCACGGGCTGTCAATCCGATCAGGCTAATTAACGTCCGGAAACACCCCTCTCGGGCGAAATCAGAGACTTGCCTTGAGCGTAAATATCCTGATAATGACGCTCTTCATCAGATGGGGCCTGTGATACAATGCCGCCCCTGAAATTTATGCACACTACGGGTACAGTATGGCGAAAGAAGATTTTATCGAGATGGAGGGTACGGTCGTTGAAACCCTGCCCAACACCATGTTCCGCGTGGAACTGGAGAATGGACACCTGGTTACGGCCCATATCTCAGGCAAGATGCGGAAACACTATATCCGCATCCTCACCGGCGACAAGGTTACCGTCCAATTGACCCCCTACGACCTGAGCAAAGGCCGCATCACCTACCGTGCCCGCTGACGCAGTGTCTCCAATGGCTTAGTGGGTCAACCCGTTGTCGGTGACCGGCTCCGCCAGAACTTCGAATTCGAGCTCGCCCTCCTTCACGTCGACCTTGACGGTGCCACCATCGGCGAGCCGTCCGAACAACAGCTCCTCCGCCAGGGGTTTTTTGATCTCATCCTGAATCAGCCGTGCCATGGGCCTTGCGCCCATCTTCGGATCATAGCCCTTTTCAGCCAGCCAGACCCTGACCTCTTCTTCTATCAGCAGATTGACGCCCTTCTCCTGCAGCTGCCCTTCAAGTTCGAAGATGAATTTGTCAACCACCTTGGCGATATGCTCCTGGGAGAGGCCGGAAAACTGGATGATCGTATCGAGCCGGTTTCTGAACTCAGGGGTGAACAGCTTCTTGAGCACCTCCATGCCATCACTGGTATGGTCCTGGGAGGTGAAGCCAATGGAGGAGCGACTCATCTCCTGGGCACCGGCATTGGTGGTCATGACGATCACCACATTGCGGAAATCCGCCTTGCGTCCGTTGTTGTCCGTGAGGGTGCCGTGATCCATGACCTGCAGCAGCAGATTGAAGACGTCCGGATGGGCCTTTTCAATCTCATCGAGCAGCAGCACGGCGTGCGGGTGCTTATTGATCTCCTCGGTAAGCAGCCCCCCCTGATCGAAACCAACATAACCGGGGGGTGCGCCGATCAGGCGTGAAACCGTATGCCGCTCCATATACTCCGACATATCGAAGCGGATCAGATCCATACCCATGATACGGGCCAGCTGGCGGGTGATCTCGGTCTTGCCCACACCGGTGGGTCCGGCAAACAGAAATGAACCCACCGGCCGACCCTCGTTGACCAGTCCGGATCGATTCATACGGATGGCGGCGGTAAGCGCCTCGATGGCCGGGTCCTGACCGAATACCACCATCTTCAGATCACGGGAGAGATTCCGCAATGACTCGGTGTCCGAGGTGGAGACCTTTTTCGGAGGAATACGGGCAATCTTGGCCACAATGTTCTCCACATCCTCCACGTCGATGATCTTCTGACGTTTCTCTTCCGGTTGAAGTTGGACATTGGCGCCTGCTTCATCGATTACATCGATGGCCTTATCCGGCAGGTGACGATCATTGATGTACTTATCCGAAAGCTCCGCCGCACTCTTTAGGGCATCAGTGGTGTATTCGATCTCGTGGTGCTCCTCGAAACGGGATTTCAAACCCTTCAGGATCTCGATCGTCTCTTCTACTGTCGGCTCCTCTATATCGATCTTCTGGAAGCGGCGGGCCAGGGCTCGATCCTTTTCGAAGATACCGCGGAACTCCTGATAGGTGGTCGAACCAATGCAACGCAGTTCGCCTGAAGCCAGCACCGGCTTGATCAGATTGGATGCATCCATCACACCACCTGAAGCGGCGCCCGCACCGATAATGGTGTGGATCTCATCGATAAACAGCATCACATTCCGCTCTTTTTTCAACTGTGCCAGGATTGCCTTCAGGCGTTTCTCGAAATCACCCCGATACTTGGTGCCTGCCACCAGGCTCCCCAGGTCAAGGGCATAGATGGTGGCACCGGATAAGACATCAGGGACCTCTTGGTCGACGATCATTTTGGCAAGACCTTCGGCAATCGCGGTCTTACCGACGCCCGCCTCCCCGACCAGCAGCGGATTGTTCTTACGCCGCCGGCAGAGAATCTGGATGGTTCTTTCGATCTCAGTTCGCCTGCCAATCAGCGGGTCTATCTTCCCCAGCCTGGCCTGTTCATTGAGATTACTGGCGTAGCTCTCGAGGGGAGAGGGTTGGGTATCGGGTTTCTTCACATCGCCAAATTCAATGGCATCCTCACTATCCCTTCCCTCATCGTCGCTCTTGGAAACACCGTGTGAGATATAATTCACTACATCCAGTCTTGAGACATCCTGCTGACCGAGGAAAAACACGGACTGGGAATCCTGTTCATTGAAGAGTGCCACCAGGACATTTGCCCCGGTTACCTCATTATTGCCAGATGACTGGACATGAAACACCGCGCGCTGCAGGACACGCTGAAACCCCAGTGTCGGTTGGATTTCACGCTCATCACCCTCTAATACCAATGGAGTAGATTCATCAATAAAATCTGTAAGTTGACGACGTAATATATCGATATCCGCACCACAGGCCCGCAAAACCTCTGCGGCTGCCGGGTTGTCCAAAAGCCCTAACAGCAGATGATCGACGGTCATAAATTCGTGTTGTTTGGCCTTAGCACGCTTGAAGGCCTGGTTCAGGGTAAATTCAAGTTCTTTGCTTAACATCTGTTCAGACTCCGAAAAACCCTGCTCAGGCCTTTTCCATCGTACATAGCAGAGGATGTTGGTTGTTGCGGGAATAATCATTGACCTGGGTTACCTTGGTCTCTGCAATATCCCGCGTGAATACACCGCAGACACCCATACCACGGGTATGAACATGGAGCATGATTCTCGTAGCCTTTTCACGGTCCATCCTGAAGAAGGTTTCCAATACCTGGACAACAAACTCCATTGGCGTGTAGTCATCATTAAGGATGATGACCTTGTACATGGGAGGCTTCTTGACTTCAGGTGGACTCTCCCGCAAGGCGAGCCCATCATCTCTTAGTGTCTTTTCCTGATCGCTCATGGTTTCAATTCTAGCAGGCCTGCTATTTCCGCAAATAGCCCTATAGGCACATAAGTTTACCGTGATTTTCCGTATTATTGGGGAAATACCTAATTGACTGAATTATAACCCAGCAGGATCATTGGGTTATAGTTGACCTGATATTCATGGCCACTATACTTTGGGGTGAGTGATAAATAATTCCTCAGTTAATAGAGGAAGTTATCGCTATGTTTCGGGCAGTAAATGACGGCCCACTTTATTTTTACCATTGATATGTTCTTGGTAAGTGGGGGAAAGGTATTTCGATGCCTCTCCGTAATAACAATTACACACTACACCATTTTTCCAGGACATTGATTGCGAGGAGTATCAGCTATGACGACTGGAGTCGTAAAATGGTTCAACAATGCAAAAGGTTACGGATTTGTGACACCTGAAGATGGTGAACAGGATGTTTTCGTCCATTTCTCATCCATTGAGATGGACGGATATAAGACCCTGAAAGAGGGTCAACGCGTCCAATTTGACATCAATCAGGGCCCCAAAGGTCTGCATGCAACCAATATCCAACATATTGTTAATGAATAACATAACATTCTAATCCAAAAGATTAGGTGCTTTACCAAGCCGATGGCCTACCAGCCATCGGCTTTTGCTTTATGCGCGCTTGGTTTCTTCGCGCTGAAATCCCCCTTAGCGAAATCACAATATGAATGCATAAGTATACCCTTCTGGAAAAGAGCGGTTAGGCATACAATAATAGATGCTTGCATACCGAGGCAGCTCAAGGCGGGCTCAACAATGTCTGATTTAAAATTCTCCGGGTCACCTGAGCACCCTGCCGAAATCCGCAATGAGCTTTTCGATTTACTCTACAAGTACGTTCCCACCACCCTGCTCGCCAGTCAACTCATTGCACTCATAGTTGTCCTGGCCCTCTACCATTCAGTTGACCCAAAAAATCTATTCCTCTGGTTGGGTGCGGTAACCCTGCTCAATCTGCTCCGCCTGGGTATGCAGTACA
>JBDLIF010000011.1:0-18407 GCA_039714955.1 Pseudomonadota bacterium
CCCCATGGCGGCGTTGCGATTCCTTGCAATAGACTGGCTATTACGCGTCATCGCGCCTTGCCACGGAACAAGGATGACGCACCCTTCCTCGGGAAAACCCATCCGTGATGGGTATAACAAGAGCCAGACATCAGGCCTATCGTCCATGAGAAAGAGGCATTTGCCAATGCTAATTTATACAGGGCGTGCGCTCACACAAGGTTTCAAGCCAGTCACTATTCTTGAACCTCAGTTTCAGCTTGCAGGGCAGACACTGGTTTAGCTTGCCAGCTAGGGTGACCACTACGCCGGTCAAAATCAGGCTCCAGAAGACGGCGTCTATCCATGCATAGTGAGTCAATCCCTCCAGGCCGTAGGTGAAATAGGATGCAAGCCCAAAAAGCATGGCGGCAATCAATCCAAACAATACGGGTAACATGATCATGTACCTCTCGTCGGCTGAATTTCATAAATAAGCAAATACTAATATATGCTTATACCGTCTGATATCCAAAACATGAAAAGGTTCCAGATTCAGTTGGACAATGTCCCTTAAGTATCCCCTGAGTTGATCCGTCTGAAATGATCTAACATATTGTTATCTATTAGTAATTACTGATCAGTTTGGTGGGTTGTGGGCGCCTTCGTGGAATGGAGAATCCGTAAACAAAGTCTGATTTTACTCAAATATGTGATCTGGTACCGTTCTCTGATCAAAGCGAAATTGGCCTTAAACAGAACTATAAGGGAGTTTCAGACTGCTTTAAGATAGGCTCAACTGACCAAGCGAATATTCACATGCTTGATACCGCCCATCTTCTTGAACCCTCCAGCTTTCTCCCCCATTTCATACCTCAGTGACATCAGTGCGTTATATAGATTCCGCTTTCCTGATTTTTGCCAAAGCACCGATTGAAGGTTTCGTTAAAACACGTTTGATTCCCGCATTGGGAGAAAGTGGAGCAACACAACTCTACCGAAGGCTTCTCCACCATTTGGTTTACGGGTTGGTGCGGGAGCAGTTGGCGGCCATTGAGCTTTGGTGCACGCCAGACTCGGCCCATCCTGATTTTGCTAGGCTTCAGCAACTTTCCGGGGTCAGTCTCCACAAGCAACAGAGCGGCGACCTGGGTGAGCGAATGTACCACGCAGTGCAGGAGTCACTCGGCCGTCACCAGCATGTGATCCTGCTCGGCGTCGACTGCCCGGCTTTGACTATGAGCCATTTTGCACAGGCTCTCAGCTGGCTGCATGAGGGCACGGATGCGGTGCTTGGCCCCGTTGAGGATGGAGGTTACGCCCTGTTGGGGATCAGTCAGGCCGCGGACTGCCTCTTCACGGGGATACCCTGGAGTACGGATAAGGTGACTGAACTGACTCGTCAGGGTCTGAAGCAAATGAACTGGAAATGGCGGGAATTACCCTTGATGTGGGATCTTGATCGGCCTGAGGATCTTAGGCGTTTGCGGGAACTTCGGATCGATCTCTAAGCGTTCTGTCCATTGTCCCATAGCCGGGAAAACTTCATCCTCGGTCAGGCCTTGCCAAGTGAGCTCGAGAGGTGATTGGATTGGGATTCACCGGCACGACCATAGGTTTTCTGGTCCACAGAAACACCATGCAACAGGTCGAGTGCATGGGAAACCTGTTGCTTACTCAAGGCAAGTATACTGCCGTTGATGGTGTTCTGCTTGCGGCTGGCTTCGAGCAGGTTTTCAAGTCTGCTCCAAAGCTCTCTGACCTGGGTAGGGTCGGCAAGATTTTCCAGAAATGTTTCGACACCCAGCCGGTCGGGAGGGTAGCCCATCTGCCCCAATAATTGATTATGTTCAGATACCACAGTTTCAAGTAGTTCAATCTGCTGTTGCTTGTGTTGAGTCAGTCGCACCAATGGGGCCGGGTTGGTGCCCCGCAGTAACTGGTACTCCTCCTCAAGGATGCTGAGCAGCCCCTGGGTATGTTCGACCTCGATCAGCAGAAGCTCGGAAAAGGATTTCGCTAGATTCGTTATGCTGTTCATCTCCACAGATCCGATTTAAGGCAGAGAGGTTTCCATACTCAGTAGTTTGCTGGCTGAGCGATCAGGATCGATGCGGAAACTACCCGTCGCCAGTTGTCGCTGCACCTCTTCCACCAGTTGCGCATCCACAACAGACATCTGGGTGATACGACTCTCCAGCTGCTGTAACTGTGATGCGGAGCTGGTGAGACTAATGGTGTCAGTACTCGTGGCAGTGGTCTGGTTTGAAGATTTGGGGTCTGAACTTGCATCGGTGCGTTCAATGGTACTGCTTCCCCCCGTGCCTTGGAGGCTTCCACTGGATAGACTGCTGATCTTGACTGCCATGGCACACCTAGTTGATTGAAAATGTCCTAGCTGGAGTCGGCATCTCTATTGAATTCTTTAACAATGAGAGTACAGGTTAGATGTCAATCAACCCGGACAATTCCGGCGGAAACCACCCTGGCATCCAGCCTCTTTTTCGAACTTAGATTCTGTATCGGTATCAATTCTCCAGGGTTGCCACTTCGCATTGCCTTGCCCTTCATTCGCACTTCAACACCTCCACTGCCCGCCAGAATGGTAAGGTCCTGCCCCCGTTTGATGGTCTTCCAGACCATCAACAGACCGGGAGTGATTACCTGCTCTCTACGCAGGCTGCGTTTAAGGGTTCTGCCCACTACTTGGTTCAAGGTATCAAAATGGCCCCGCAGCAGGTTACTGGTATCCCGTTCCACCAGCTTGATATCGGTTGGTCCGATAGCGGCACCACGGCTCAAGTCCCGTACGGCGATGACCACCGGGCCTTGAACGGCAATATTCGCCGTGACATAGAGGGTCCAGGGTTTGGGTGCATGACAGCGGATACCCACCGTGGTCTTGCCCAACGTCTTGGAGCCGGAGGGCAGGAAGGTTTCCAGTGGCTCAGCGCATTGGATCAGCCGCAAGCGATGATCCAGTGATGTAATCTCTATACTGGCCTTACCGTTCTGCTGACCCAATGCTTCCACAAGGTGATTTTTTGCCGCGGCAAGAATCGAGTCGTGAGATTGAGTCTGATTCGGATCGGAAAGGCTGGGCGTGGTGAAGAGGATCAGTACCCACAGAACTGAGGATCGTATGTTGTGCGGTTTCATGCTCGATTTGACTGATATTTGACGATACGAAGGTATATCTGTTTAAAGCAACAAGCGTGCCGTGGGTGGGATCAGGGCCTTTCCTGTATTAAAGCAACTTTTTCTGCTGCCGACACAAGACATCATGGAGTGACTCTTCCCAAAGTTATGACGTAGGAGAAGTTAGATGGCTGGTTTGCTCGATGGTGTCGATCAGAGAACCCGCATGGCCGGGGAGAATCGCCCTGAGTAGTGTCTTTAACGAGGGCATGGTTAAACGCGTGGGAGCAAATCTCTTTCTTGCCAAGTTCAATCCGCATGAACTGGCCACTTTGGTGACAGAACGTCTGCATACGCTGGCTTAATCCACAAGATATTGAAACATATCAAACAGCATTTCATGCAGCGGGAAGCAACCATGGTCTCTATCAGGCCTGACGAGTATCGGGCCTTTCAGGATTTTCTGCGGCAGGCTTGTGGCATCATGCTGGGTAGTGGTAAAGAGTACCTTATCACCAGTCGGCTCAGCGGTTTGATGGCGGAGATAGGTGTCGACAGCTTTGCTGGGTTGTTGGAGCGGTTGAGATCGGTGGGCCAGACTCAACTGAAGGTGCGGGTGATCGATGCGATGACCACCAACGAAACCTTCTGGTTTCGTGACATCAGCCATTTCGAACTGCTGAAGGGGCAACTGTTACCAGAACTGAATGCACGGATAGGGGGCTCGATTCGTATCTGGTCAGCCGCCTGTTCCAGCGGTCAGGAACCCTACAACATCAGCATGGTTGTCGAGGACTATCAACGTAGCTCCGTATCGGAAAGAAAACGACCAGTGGAGATTCTGGCCACCGACATCTCCACCAAGGTCTTGGAGGAAGCCCGCCAAGGAGTCTACTGCGGTATGTCCATTGACCGTGGGCTCACGACTGAACAGCATCGACGCTACTTCATTACCAGAGACAACTGCCTGGAGGTACGTCCGGAGATCCGGCATCGAGTCCGGTTTCGTGAGCTCAATCTGACCAATGAATTTGAGTCCCTCGGTCGATTCGACGCGATCTTCTGCCGCAATGTGTTGATCTACTTCTCCAATGAACTGAAGCGGGACATCGTGAACCGACTTGCGCGGGCGCTCAATCCTGGTGGTTATCTCTTCCTCGGCTCCACCGAGTCAATAAACCAGCTCACGGACAGGTTTCAGATGCAGCTGAGTGGTGGTGGAATCTCCTACCGTCTGAAAGACTGATCCGGCAACCCTTGCCGCCAAACGGCAGAACCCTGCCGTATTGACCCGAAGCTACCGACTGAAGAGTGGTTACTGACCACTGACTACTGCTTTGGCACGATATCTGCATCTTCCGAAGAGAATCATTTGCTTCGGAGTACGCGATGAATTTCGATGACGCATTCGGTACCCACCCCCAGGCCTTGATGCTGCGAGCACGTCGCAGCGAGGTGATCGCCAGCAATCTGGCCAATGCGGATACCCCAGGATACAAGGCCAGGGATTTCGATTTTCACCAGCTCCTCAAGCGGGAGACCGAAGGCTCTGTCCGGGTACTTACCACCCATCAGCGCCACATCCAACCGGACAATGGCATGATCCCACCGGCTCAGATGCTCTATCGGACCCCCATGCAGCCCTCTTTGGACGGCAATACCGTTGACACCGAACAGGAGCATACCGCCTTCTCCGCCAATTCTATGGAGTATCAGGCCAGTCTGAGTTTTCTCAACGGCAAGATCAGCGGCCTGCGCAAGGCCATTCGGGGTGACTAATACCCCATTAATACCATCTTGAAGGAGCATACGATGTCTATGTTCAAGATCTTTGATACCGCCGCCACCGGCATGAGCGCCCAGAGTCTGCGTCTCAATCTGGTGGCCAGCAATATGGCGAATGCGGATTCGGTCAGCAGCAGCATCGACCAGACCTACCGGGCGCGTCAGCCGGTTTTCCGTGCAATGCTGGACCAGGCCAATGCCGATACCCCGGCAGTGGGAGTGAAGATGGCCGGGGTAGTGGAGAGCCAGGCGCCATTAGTTAAAGAGTATTCCCCAGATCATCCATTGGCGGATGATAAGGGTTATATCTTCCGGCCCAACGTGAATATGGTGGAGGAGATGGCCAACATGATGTCTGCCTCCCGCTCCTACCAGAGCAACGCGGAGGTGGCGAGCGCCGCCAAACAGTTACTCATGGCCACCCTGCGCATGGGCCAGTAAGGAGTCGACGATGAACAGTGTCAGCAACGATAGCGATCTCTATACCAGTCTGGGCCTGGCCGGTGCTCAGCCACAACCTCCCGAGAACGATGGCCTGAAGCTGGAGGATTTCATGAAACTGATGGTCACCGAGCTGACCCACCAGGACCCCTTCAAACCGATGGAAAATACCGAGCTGGCAACTCAGATCTCCCAGTTCGCCACCGTAGCGGGCATCGACGACCTGAACAGCTCATTCAACAGTCTGAGCAGCACCATTACCTCCGATCAGGCACTGCAGGCCACCAATCTGGTGGGACATGATGTGCTGGTGGCCGGCAATCTGGGTTGGCTCTCGAATGGGGGCAATGTGCAGGGCAGTGTGGACCTTCCGTCATCGGCCAGCAATGTGAGGGTGCGCATCACTGATGCCAGTGGCGCCCTGGTACGCGAGCTGGAATTGGGAACTCATGAAGCGGGCGAAATTGCCTTCATTTGGGATGGTTACAACGATTCGGGTGACTACATGCCTGTCGGGCTCTATCAGATCAGCGCCCAGGCCATGGTGGATGATGTGGAGATGGCGCCGAATGTCCTGGTCTCCGCCCAGGTGGAAAGCGTGAGTCTGGGTGGCAGTGGTGGCGTCAGCCTCAATCTCGCCGGTCTTGGGCAGGTATCCATGCAGGATATAGCGCAGATTCAGTAAGCGGATTCAGTACTAGACAAACCTACTCCTTCCCACGGGAAGTATTATCGAACAGACAGGAGAAGAGCCATGGCATTTCGTATCGCACTGAGTGGACTGGAAGCGGCCTCCACCGATCTGGAGGTGACCGGTCACAATATTGCCAACGCCAGCACCACCGGCTTCAAGGAGTCCCGTGCGGAGTTCGCGGATATCTATGCCAACTCCATCAATGATGTGAGCGCCTCGGTGGCTGGCCGGGGTGTAAGGGTTACTCGAGTGGCCCAACAATTCAGCCAGGGCAGCATCGACTTTACCTCCAACAATCTCGATCTGGGTATCAATGGTGAAGGCTTTTTCGTGATGCAGGATGCAGAGGGGGCTCAGACCTATACCCGCGCCGGCGCCTTCAGTGTCGACCGGGATGGTTATGTGGTGGATCACACCCAGTCTCGCCTGCAGGTCTTTCCACGTATCGGCACCACGGGGACTCTGTTCAATACCGGCGCGACTACCGACCTCAACCTGCCAGTCGTTTCGGGTACTCCGCAACCAACCTCTGAGATTACTGCATCACTGAATCTCAGTGCCGCGGAAAGCACGCCTACTGTTCTCCTGGATCCCACAGTGCCAGGTTTTACCTTTCCGCCTGATCCCTTGAGTTATAACCACTCAACCGCCACCACGATCTACGACTCTCTGGGTACCTCCCATACTGCCACCATGTTCTATCGCAAGGATGCCGATAATGACTGGAGTGCGTACACCTTTGTCGATGGTGTCAATGTTACGGTCAACGGAAACCCCGCCGCGGATATTCAGTTCACAACCAGTGGAGCCTTGGATACCACTCTGGGTGATGTCAATGCGCTTGGACAAATTACTATTGACGACTTTACCCCTTCCGGTGGTGGGTCCGTGATCTCCGGGCTAACCATGGATTACAGTTCAACCACCCAGTTCGGCTCAGGCTTTGCCGTCAACGAACTGACCCAGGACGGCTTTACCTCCGGTCGTCTGAGTGGGGTCGAAGTGGATAGCACGGGGGTGGTCTTTGCGCGCTTCACCAATGGTCAGTCAGAACCTCTGGGTAAGGTTGCCCTGGCGCGCTTCAACAGCAATCAGGGCCTGCGCCAGATCGGTGATACCAGCTGGGCCGAATCATTTGCTTCGGGTGATGTGCAGTTGGGTGAAGCAGGCACCTCCAGCTTTGGCTTGTTACAGTCCGGTGCGCTGGAGAACTCCAATGTGGATATCGCCCAGCAGCTGGTCAATCTGATCACGGCCCAGCGTAACTTCCAGGCCAACGCCCAGGTGATCACCACCGCCGATGCGGTTACCCAGGCGGTCATCAATCTCCGTTAGCGAATGAACTAGGAGCAGATTATGGACCGTATGTTGTATGTCGCCATGAGTGGGGCCAAGGAGACCCTGTTGGCCCAGGCCAACAACTCCAACAACCTGGCCAACGTGAATACGCCGGGTTTCATGGAGGATCTGAATCAGTTCCGCAGCATGCCGCTGTTCGGACCGGGTTATCCGACTCGGGTCTATGCCATGGATGAGCGCCCCGACATCAATTTCCATAAAGGCTCACTGCAGTCGACCGGCAATCCCATGGATGTGGCGGTGAAGGGGAGAGGTTACCTCGCGGTGCAGGCCCTGGATGGTACCGAGGCCTATACCCGTCGGGGCGACCTGAAGGTGGATGTCAACGGTGTCGTCACCAACGGCGAGGGTTTGCCGGTGATCGGCAATAGCGGGCCGATCGCCTTGCCGCCCCATGAACGGATCGAGATCGCCGCTGACGGCACCATCACCATTCTGCCGGAAGGTTCCACCCCGGAAGCCTTGGCGATCATTGACCGTATCAAGCTGGTCAATCCCCCAGCACAGGAGCTGATGAAAGGCGAGGATGGACTGCTGCGGCTCAAGGAGGGCGGTGATGCACCGGCCGAAGCCGGGATGCAGCTGGTTTCAGGTGCCATCGAAAGCAGTAACGTCAATGTGGCGGATGCCCTGGTCGATATGATCGAGCTTTCACGTAAGTTCGAGTTCCAGGTCAGGATGATGAAGACCGCTCAGGAACTGGATGCCTCATCCGCCAAGCTGATGCAGCAAAGCTGACAATTGGCAGGTTAATTGCTGTTTCATTAAGCAATCGACAAAATTTTAACGGGCAGGAGGACAACACTATGTATCCGGCACTCTGGATCGCCAAGACGGGTTTGGACGCACAGCAGACTAATATGTCGGTCATTGCGCACAACCTCTCCAATGTCAACACCACCGGTTACAAGCGGGATCGGGCGGTGTTCAACGATCTGATCTATCAGAACATGCGCCAGGTCGGCGCCCAGTCCTCCGAGACCACCGAGCTGCCATCCGGTCTGATGGTGGGTACCGGCGTACGGGTGGTGGCGACCCAGAAGACCCACAGCCAGGGTAATATCGTGCAGACCGGCAACTCCTTGGATGTGGCGGTTCAGGGTAAGGGATATTTCCAGGTGCTGCATCCCGATGGCAGCATCGTCTATTCACGGGATGGCACCTTCAGCCTCACCGCCGACGGTGTGGTGGTCACCCCCAACGGTTATGAACTGCAGCCCGCCATGACGGTACCGGCGGATGCCACCAGTATCACCATCGGATCCGATGGGGTGGTCTCCGCCATGCAAGCCGGCAACAGCACGCCCACCCAGATCGGTCAGGTCGAACTGGCCTATTTCGTCAACCCTCAGGGCCTGGAGCCTATCGGCGACAATCTGTTTCGGGAGACCAACGCGAGTGGCGGGGTGAACACGGCGATTCCCGGCACCGACAGCACCGGTACCCTGATCCAGGGCGCGCTGGAGAGTTCCAATGTTAATGTGGCGGAAGAGCTGGTCAACATGATCGAGACCCAGCGGGCCTATGAGATGAACTCCAAGGCGCTCTCCACCACCGATGAAATGCTCGCTTATATAAACAATCAGCTCTGACGTTAGAGAATGATCATGAAAATCGGCGCTAACCTTTTTCTATCGTCTCTATTGCTGTTATTGCTGGGCGGTTGTCAAAGCGAGCCGGTACGGGATATCAGCTATGCGCCGGCCCGTCCGGTTGCACTGCCCGCGGCGCCCGAGGGTAATGGCTCGATCTATCAGGCGGGACACGAGATCTCCTGGTTCGAGGACAACCGTGCCCATCGGGTGGGAGACCTGCTCACGATCGCCCTGGTGGAGAATACCTCCGCCAACAAATCGGCGAAAAGCGACGCCAAGCGCACCAACAGCAACAGCATCGGCAGTCCTACGATTCTCGGTTCTTTTCCCCAATTCAATGCCTCTGGTCTCATCCCTTTGGCCAGCAACGAGAATAACACCCTGGAATTCGAGCTGGAGTCCAACAACGATTTCAGTGGCGAGGGCAGCGCCTCCCAGAGCAACGCCCTGAGCGGCAACATTACGGTGACAGTGATCGAGGTGCTGCCAAATCGTAACCTCTTTGTGCGGGGCGAGAAGCGCATCGGCATCAATCAGGGCAACGAATATATCCGTCTCTCCGGCATCGTTCGGCCCCAGGACATCACCCCGGAGAATACCGTGGAATCGACCCGTATCGCCGACCCGACCATCTCCTATGTGGGCGAAGGCATGCTGGCGGACGCCAATTCCCAGGGATGGCTGTCCAGATTCTTCACCAGCGTGTTCTTTCCCTTTTGAGGCATCCGATCATGCAGCGAAAAACCACGGAAAAACTGGCCGCCCTGCTACTGCTGACACTCGCCACCTGGCAACTCTCGTTTCCGGTGGCGGCCGAGCGGATCAAGGATCTTGCCGCCATCCAGGGGGTGCGCAGCAACCAGTTGATTGGATATGGCCTAGTGGTTGGACTGAATGGTACCGGCGACAAGGATACCGATTCACCCTATACCCTGAACAGCCTGAAGAACATGCTGACCCAGTTCGGGGTGCAGATCCCTCCTGGCACCAAGATCAAGCCGAAAAATGTTGCCGCGGTCATCGTGCACAGTGAACTCCCGCCCTTCAGTAAGCTGGGACAGAGGATCGATGTCACCGTCTCCTCTCTGGGCAATGCCAAGAGCCTGCGGGGTGGAACCCTGCTGATGACGCCATTGAAAGGGGCGGATGGCAAGAACTACGCGTTGGCCCAGGGTAACCTGGTGGTGGGCGGACTGAGTGCCGCGGGGCAGGATGGCTCCAAGATAACGGTCAATATCCCCAGCGCCGGGCGTATCCCCAATGGGGCGACGGTCGAGCGGGAGGTCCCCAACCATTTCAACCAGGGTCATCAGGTGACCTTGAATCTGCATGAGGGTGATTTCACCACCGCCATGCGGGTAGCGGAGTCGATCAACCTGACCATCGGTCCGGCTACCGCCAAGGCGTTGGATGCCACCTCCATCCAGGTCAATGCCCCCGTCGATCCGGGTCAGAAGGTGACCTTTATCGCCATGCTGGAGGAGCTGGAGGTAAAACCGGGTACCGCCTCGGCAAAGGTGATTATCAACTCACGCACCGGCACGGTGGTGATCAACAACCAGGTTAGGGTCTACCCTGCCGCGGTTTCCCACGGCAGCCTGGTGGTGAGCATCAGTGAAAGTCCCGCGGTCTCCCAACCCGAGCCATTCGCGAGAAGAGGACAAACAGAGGTGGTTCCCCAGAGTGAAGTGACAGTCGCGGAAGGGAACAAAAGCATGTTTCTGTTCGATCCGGGTGTCTCTCTGGATGAGGTGGTGCGGGCGGTCAACGAGGTGGGCGCGGCCCCCAGTGACCTGGTGGCCATCCTTGAGGCCTTGAAAGAGGCAGGCGCACTGCGGGCTGAACTGCTGGTGATCTAATGAGCGCCTATCCCACCAGCGTTTATACAGACTTTCAGGGCATTGCCGCGCTGAAATATCAGGCGCGGCAGGATCAGGCAGGCTCGTTGGAGAAGGTGGCCAAACAGTTCGAATCCCTATTCGTGCAGATGATGGTCAAGCAGATGCGCCAGGCCAGCTTCGGTGGTGGCGTCTTCGACAGTGACCGCAGCCGCTTCTATCAGGATATGTATGACCAGCAGATCTCCCTGCATCTATCAGAGAGCGGCGGCATGGGGATAGGCGCGATGCTCAGACGGCAGCTGGGACAACCGGGAGAGCCATCAGAAAAGTCTCTATCAGGCCTGGATGGCTATCGCGAGAGCCCTGTAATGCCCGCAATCCGTACTCTGCTGGTACAAACGAAACAGGATTCAGAGGCTCCTGAAAGGCCTGAAGCCATAACCGGGCAGTCTTCGCAATCCATCGAATCACCCCAACAGTTTGTCGAATCACTCTGGTCCTCAGCGGAGCGGGCCGCGACCAGCATCGGGTTGCCCGCCGAGGCCCTGCTGGCTCAGGCAGCCCTTGAAACAGGCTGGGGCGGTCATGTGATGTCGGCAACCAGCGGCAACAGCAGCCACAATCTGTTCGGTATCAAGGCGGATCAGCGCTGGGAGGGTGAGCGAGTAAGACGGGAAACCCTGGAGTACGAGAGTGGCGTGGCGGTGCGCCGACGTGAGGCCTTCCGTGCCTATGGCTCCTATGAAGAGAGTTTTCAGGACTATGTGGCCTTTCTCAAGGGTAGTCCCAAGTATGCGGAGGCACTGGAAAATACCCATGACAGCCAGGCCTACTTCAGTAGATTGCAGCAGGCCGGCTATGCCACCGACCCAAAATATGCGGAGAAGATCCAGCGCGTGATGCAGGGGCCAGAGATGCAATCCGCCCTACAGAAAATCAAGGATGACGCTTACCAGGCGATATAGAAATTGAAGATCTCTTTATCACCACGAAGATCACGAAGAGTTATTGGATGTGCATCGTGCACTTCGTGGTGAAAATTGTTAAGCGAATAGAAAACAGGCAACTAAAATGAGCGGCATACTCTCCATCGGCGTATCGGCCCTGTTGGCAAACCGGCAGGCGATGGATACCACCGGTCATAACATCGCCAATGTGAACACCGAGGGTTACAGCCGTCAGCGAGTGGATTTTGCCACGCGGCTGCCGGCGCTTACAGGATCACACTTCATCGGCAGTGGCGTGGAAGTGGCTCAGATCCGCCGGCAATATGATGACTTCATTGCCAACCAGATGCGTTCCAGCCAGTCGGTGGCATCGGAGCTCGATGCCTACTTCAGTGGAGCCAGCCGCCTGGATGATTTGTTGGCCGACCCTGATTCTGGCCTGCAGCCCGCGATGGAGAGTTTTTTTAATGCGTTGCAGGGGCTGGCCGATGATCCGGCTTCCTCGGCGGCAAGGCAGGTGGCGTTGGCGGAGGCTCGGACCCTGGTGGATCGCTTTCACTACATCGATGGTGAATTCAATCGCTCCCGGGATCACCTCAATGATCAGATCGATTTCACCGCCAGCGAAATCAACCGTATTGCCCAGAGTATTGCGGATCTCAACGCCGATGTGACGGTGGCCTACGGGGTGTCAGACAGCGCCATACCGAATGATTTATTGGATCAACGCGACCAGCTGATCAATGATCTCTCCAAGCTGGTGGATATTCAGGTGCTCGAGCAGAGTGACGGCGCATTGAATGTCTTCATCGGCAAAGGCCAGGCCCTGGTGATGGCCACCGATGCAGCCACATTGAGCACCATGCCTTCAAGTCTGGACCCCAGTCGACGAGAGGTGGCCTTCAATTATCCCTTTGGCACCCAGACCATAACCGACCAACTCTCCGGTGGCCGGATTGGCGGTCTGCTGAGATTCCGTGATCAGATACTCGATCCCGCGCAAAATCGTGTGGGTCTGATTGCCCTGGGCATGGCTACAGAGCTTAACGATCAGCATCGGTTGGGTCTGGATCTGGATGGTCTAGCGGGGACGAATCTCTTCTCTACCGGCTCAATCCAACTCCTGGAGCCTGGCACCAATGGCAGTTCAATCACGGTTGGCTACGATTCTATCAGTAATCTCACTGGCAGTGATTACGAACTCAGCTATGACGGAACAGACTTCCATCTGACCCGGCTCTCCGATCAGACCACTACTACGCTGCCGCCTGGTATTTCAGTGGTGGATGGACTTTCGATCGACATCGATGCCACAGGCGCCGTAGCAGGTGACACCTTTCTCATTCAACCAACCCGCAATGGCGCCGAGAGCCTCAACCTGCTGGTCAATGATGTCAGAAAACTGGCGGCGGCAGGACCGCTGCAGAGCCAGCCGGCCGTGGATCTCAATGGCAATCCCACCAATACAGGAAACGCCAGGGTAACTCTTCCTTCGGTCTCCAATGCCAGCGGGCTGCCGCTGGGAGCACCCATGGAGTTGGTCTTTTCCAATGACGCGGGTGGCTCAGGCGTGCCGGGCTTTACCCTCCTCAACGGTCCTGCCGCACCGGATGATTTTCTTCCCTACGATCCCGCGACGGAGAGCGCAGGTAAGATCTTCCCCAACAGCGCCAATCCGACCCAGTTCGATGCCTTTGGCGGGATGAGCTTCACCATCTCAGGCATGCCGCAGGAGCTGGTGGCCGGTGCGGGCGATCGTTTCATTATCAACAACAACACCAGTGGCAGCAGCGATAACCGCAACGCCCTGAGTCTGGCTGATCTGCAGGGGCTCGATCACCTGTTGGGGGGCAATGCCACTTTCGGTGAGACCTATTCGCAGATGGTTGCGGATATCGGCGCCAAGACCCACCATGCGGAGGTCAATCTGGCCGCCCAGGAGGGTCTGCTGGAGCGTTCCAAGGCCGCCCTGAGCGAGGTTGCCGGGGTCAACCTGGATGAAGAGGCCGCCAAATTGATCCAGTTTCAGCAGGCCTATCAGGCCTCGGCGCAGATGATCAGCGTCGCCAATACCCTGTTCGACACCCTGTTGTCGGCCGTTAGGAGCTAATTCGGATGGATAGAATCTCCACTAGCATGTTGTTCGATCGTGGGGTCAGCGGCATGTTGCAGCAGCAGGCCAAGCTGAGCAAGACCGAGCTGCAGCTGGCTACCGGCAAGCGCATTATGTCACCCAGGGATGACCCGGCGGCTGCCGCCTATCTGCTCGATCTGCGCAGCACCATCAGCCAGGTGGAGCAGTACCAGGCCAACAGTGACCGGGCAAGGGCGCGCCTGGAGCTGGAAGAGACCACCCTCAAGGGTGTGGGGGATCTCATGCCCCGGATTCTCGAACTGGCGATCCAGGGCCAGAACGATACCAACACCGCACCGGACCGGAATGCCATCGCCATGGAACTGCGGCAGCTTAACGATGAACTGCTGGCCCTGGCAAACACCAAGGACAGCAATGGTGAATATATCTTCGCCGGCTTCGATGCGGACTCACCGCCCTTCACCAATCCGGTGGAAGGCACCTACACCTACCGTGGCGATATGGGCTCACGCCAGTTGCGGATCTCCGCCACCCGTCAGGTACAGGATCGGGACAACGGCTTCGACGTCTTCATGAATGTGGAGATCGCAACCGGCGCCACTCCAGGGGAAAGGCGCAACATCTTCGAGACCATCCATCAGGTGATCACCGGATTGGAGGCCAATGCCCCCGATTCAGCCTATCTGGACGATATCCATCTGGCGCAACAACATGTGTTGGATTATCGGGTCAGCTCAGGGGCCCGCTTGAACACCATCGAACAGCAGAACAACGTGAATGCGGACTTTCTGCTGACCATGCAGACCGCCCAGTCCGAGGTGGAAGACCTCGATTATCTCGAAGCGGTCAGTCGCTTTCAACAACAGCTTTTGGCCTTAGAGGCAGCGCAACAATCCTTCTCCAAGGTCCAGGGCCTCAGCCTCTTCAACTACCTGTAGAAGCCTGGATGAAACGCAGTGGAATCCAGGGAAGGATGACTCCGGCCCTGGACTACGCAAAGCTCATCGGGCTACTGACTGCATATCAAATGTTATCCATTCGCAGAGCATGCGGATTCAGACTTTGTTTCTCCAGTTTCTTCAAGTTGCCTTCCCCCTAGCCGTTACAGAGACCGGAAGCGGTAAATACAGTCACACCCGACAGTATATCCGCTAAATATCAACCTGGCGCCCAGGCTCGATGCAAGACATCGCCGGGCGATTAAGGAGAAACAATCATGGCAATGGTAATCAATACCAACGTAATGTCGTTGACCTCTCAACGCAGCCTCATGAATACCCAGTCAGCGCTTTCAACCTCAATGGAGAGGTTGTCGACCGGGTTGCGGATCAACAGTGCTAAGGATGACGCAGCCGGTCTGGGTATCACCGACCGTATGACCTCACAGATTCGTGGCCTGAATCAGGCGATCCGCAATGCCAATGACGCCATCTCGCTGTCACAGACCGCTGAAGGCGCCATGCAGGAGTCCACCAACATCCTGCAGCGCATGCGCGAACTGGCGGTTCAATCGGCGAACGACTCCAACAGCGCATCCGACCGGGCCAACCTGCAGAAGGAGGTCAACCAGCTGCAGCAGGAGCTGGACAGAATCGTCGATACCACCACCTTTAACGGTAAAGCGCTCCTTGATGGCAGTTTCACCTCGGCGCAGTTCCAGGTAGGCGCCAACGCCAATGAAATTATCGATGTTTCCATTGGCAACATCAGTTCCACTGCGATCGGTAATAATACAGTGCCTACCGATGACGTAACCGGTACACTCAATGATGCTGTTCAGGTTGCCGCCAATACAAATGGCGTGATAGCGGGTGGCACACTGACGCTGAATGGTGCATTTGGTACCGGTACAGCCGATTATAGTATTGGTGCTTCTGCAAAAGAAATTACCGCGGCAGTCAATACTCAAACAGAAGATTCTGGTGTATCCGCTGAAGCGGTCTCATACGCACTTTTGGATACCTTGTCAGCAGACGATACCATATCATTTACCTTGACGGGTTCAGATAGCGTTAATGTCAGTGCGTCAATAACGCAGGGTGATGTCTCTGCTTTGGCAGATGCAATCAATGCAACCTCCGGTCAATCAGGTATTACGGCGAGTTTGACCGATACGAAGGACGGTATCATCCTGAAAAGTAGCAGCGGGGAAGATATCGCCATTACTGGTTTCACCTCGGGGCTTGGTACCAGTACCATGGCATTTAATTCCATTGATGCTACAGGTGATCCTGCCAATGCGGGCGCTACGGCAGTTACGGTCAATGATACCAATGATTTCGGTACTGTCGGCGGAACAGTGACTTTCAATTCAGTGAAATCTTTCTCTGTTGATGACAGTGGGGCACAGCTTCTGGCTGCAACTACGGGTTCAGCACTCTCCAGTGTTTCTGACATCGATATTTCAGATGCCGTTGGATCAAATAACGCAATATCCATTCTCGACGGTGCGCTTGCCTCCGTCAGTGCTGTCCGTGCTGACCTGGGTGCTATTCAGAATCGAATGAACTCCACCATCACCAATCTCTCCAGCATCAGTGAGAACGTATCCGCCGCCCGTTCCCGGGTTCAGGACGCGGACTTTGCCGCCGAGACGGCCAACCTGACCCGTGCACAGATCCTGCAACAGGCCGGCGTGGCTATGTTGTCCCAGGCCAATGCACAGCCGCAGATGGTTCTGCAGCTCCTGCAGTAATTGGAGCTTGAGCCAGGTTGACCGCCTGGCGCCAATGTCAGGCGGTCTCTGATTGAGAGAGAGGTGACGATCATGACAAACGATATGTCGATCACATTGAGTGCTCTACCGGCTAAGAGTTCCGGCAAGGAGGCGCGCCGTGCTGCTGAGAGTCAGCACACCGCGCCACCCCGGGGCGTCGCCCCCATCTCCGGGAAAGCGCCAGTGGAAGAGGCCGCTCGATCCGAGAAATCTTCTTCTGCTCTAGCGTCAGTCCCGAAAGAGGAACTGGCCAAAGAGCAACTGGTAGGCGCGGTAAGCCAGATACAGGACTTCGCCCAGATGCTGAGCAGGGAGTTGCAATTCGACGTGGACGAAGACCTGGGCCGCACGGTGGTGCGGGTGCTGGACAAGGAGTCCGGCGATCTGATCCGGCAGATTCCTTCCGATGAGATCCTGGTCCTGGCCAGGCTGATGAAGGAGCTGCGTGAGGCCAATCTGGATAGCGTCGACGGAAACAGTTTTCGGGAACAGCCAGTAGGGTTTTTGATGAAAACACAGGCCTGAATGCTAATTCAGGCCTGTTATTTGCTTGTTTGTTACTGGGTGACGGGAAACGGACGGTTTCAGTGCTTTTCCTGTTTTTTTAGGTGGGTTTCCCCCTCCCTAGCCTTCCCCCGAGAGGGGGAAGGAATAAGATGGATCAGCAGGTCAATCCGGAGATAAAAAATGCCCACAATTTCCGCACCTGGTATCGGCTCTGGCCTGGATATCAACGGGATCGTTGATCAGTTGATGGCGGTTGAGCAGATTCCCCTGCAGCGGTTACAGTTCAAGGCTGGGGACTATCTGGCTCAGATCAGCGCCTATGGTCAGCTGCGCAGTGCCATGGCGACCTTTCAGGATGCCGCGGCGGCACTCAAGTCCTTCGACGATTTCGACGCCTTCTCCGCCAATTCTGGCGATGATTCGATATTTACCGTCACTGCCGATAATACCGCGGCTCTTGGCAGTTATGACATTTTGGTAGCTAGCCTGGCAGGGTCCCAGAAGCAGGGGTCAGCCTCTTTTGTGGATGCTGGCACCACCACTGTCGGCAATGCCGGTGACCGGATGACCATTACCATCGGTACGGAAGCCTTCACTGTCGATATTGGCGGTAAGACGTTGTCCGAGATTCAAACGGCCATCAATGAGGCAACGGACAATGTAGGTGTCACCGCCGGGATCATTCAGGAGAGCGATACCAGTTTTCACCTGGTGCTTTCGAGCGATAACACGGGTTTGGCCAATGCCATGACCCTTTCATTTGCTGACAGTGTGGGTACGGCGATAACGGACCCGCTTGGTTTTGCTGAGATACAGCCCGCGGCCGATGCGCAGATCACCATTGATAACGCCTATACGATCACCCGTTCCAGCAATACGATTTCTGACGCCATTCAGGGTGTCACCATTGATCTGCTGAATACCAGTCCTGATGAGGTGTCATTGGATATAACCCGTGATGCCGGTGCCATCAGCAGTTCGGTGCAGAAATTTGTGGGAAGCTACAATGAACTGCTCTCCTCATTGAATAGTTTGAAACAAGGGAACCTGTCAGGCGACGGCACCTTGCGCCTGGTGGAGCGCCAGGTCCGCTCGGTACTGGGTTCCAGTGCCAATCTGGCAGGCACCTACGCCTATGCGTCCGAGGTGGGCATCACCTTCGAGAAAGACGGTACCTTATCCTTTGACAGTGCTGAGCTGACCGATGCCCTGGAAAATGACCTGACCTCAGTTGCAGACCTGTTTGCCAATGACAACCAGGGTCTGGCATTTCGTCTTGATTCCCTGCTGGAAGGCATGCTGGGAGATGATGGATTGATTGACGCCCGCGA
>JBDLIF010000012.1:0-18021 GCA_039714955.1 Pseudomonadota bacterium
AGGCACGGTGTTGGCTGTTCGGGGCAAATACGCCATGAAATCGTGTCAGATTCACCCGCGGTTTTGGCACCAGGGCCGCCAGCCGGGCGATGAAGTCCAGTGGGCGTCGCATCAGGGTCAGCAAAACCACGTGTATAATGACCTGTATGAAATTCGCTATGTTTTAGAAAAATGCATTGACTGAGTTCGGATGCTCGTTGAGATTAACAAAATAAAGAATCCACCCCCTGAGGGGGTGGTATTGTGTTAACCCCTTAAAGGGGATGAGTTTGCCTTGCCCCCTGAGGAGGCAAGGCCTATTGTCCCCTACCGTTCGTTTAGTTTGGTTAGAGATCTAGACCTTTTTGCTCGGCATCTCGCTCCAGCTTTTCTTGATACTTCACATACGCGCGTATTTTCGCCTCATCAAGTCCTACCGTATCGACACAGTACCCCCGAGCCCAAAAGTGATTCCCCCAATAGGGGCGGCTCTTTAACTCTCTGAATTTGTTGAATACTCGGATCGCTGTACGACCCTTCAGTATCCCCACAAGATCAGATATCGATATCTTGGGCGGCACCATGATCAATAGATGGACATGATCCACCTGAATGTTCAATTCTACCACCTCACACTTCTTCTGCTCCGCAAATGCTCTGATGCACCGCTCAACTTCCTCACCTATCTTTCCTGTTAGAATCCGGAACCTGTATTTAGGCACCCAGACGATGTGGTACTGACAGTGCCAAAGTGTGTGTGATAGCTTTTTAAATCGACTCATTGCTTTTCTCCTCATTGGATGTTGTGGGGACAACTCCATGAGGTGTAGCAATGGGTCGTTCAATTGGCAAAGCCATTGAACTCTGACCACGCCCTGAGGGCGTGGTTTTTTTCATTCGTCAATAAAGTCTAGTTCAAATCGCTGTTAACGATACAGCGACTCCACTACCGCCTTCATCGCCCTCTGCTCCAGCGATAAACTCTGCGGGTACTTCCAAATTCAATCGCCTCATCACTGAGATCTGCCACCTTCTTCGCTAACTCGTCCTGCTCATCGTAGAGTTGGGCAATGGGTACGCCGATGGCACGGGCGTTGCTCAGGATCTGCGACGGGGTGCCCTCTGCTGTGCTCTTTTCCTGGTGTGAGATTTACGCTTCCACCGTGGAGATGACGATCTGCACCATTACCATGGCGATGACCTGACCGGCATCCTCTGCCACGCCAGGACCACTAGGTATGTAAAGAAATCCGTCACATCACCGTTCTCCAGCAATATTCGATACCCCATAAATACCAGAGGAATTTACTCGGATAATTAGACTACTTTTAATATGTGCAACCTCGAAATCCAGAGGTCATGCCATAACGTCGCGAAGGAGGACGAAGGATAAACGTCCACTTGCAGTGATTGCATCGAGTTTCTGAGTCCCTTGCCTTCTTGTCCGTATTCAACACGATCACCTAGGGGCAAACATGGACATCGAGGTGGCTGCAGAATGAGCCTCGAACCAACTCCTTCGCATGTCCGGGTAATTTTGAGGAGGAGTTCAACCATGATCAGCAAGAAAACCTTATTCGGCTCCATTACCGCACTTGGACTGGCGGCTGGTCTCACCACAATCAGCCATCTACAGACGGCGGGTGCCAGCGAATCAAAAGATGCGATTCCATCCGCTTATGCCGACCCGAAAAAGCCAGCACTACCACAGACTGACATGCAGGTGTCGCTGTCGGACACGGCGCTCGTGATTACTGATCCCCAGGTAGACTTTCTAAGTGAAAAAGGCGTCACCTGGGGCGTGGTCGGCGAGAGTGTTACAGAACACAACACGGTGAAGAACATCGGCCGTCTGTTGCAGGCAGCGAAAGAGAAGGGAATGCAAGTCTTCATCTCTCCGCACCACTATTATCCGAGCGATCACGGCTGGTCGTTCGGCGGCCCATTGGAGAAACTCATGCACTCGATCGGGATGTTCGACCGCAAAGGTGCTTACACGCTCGACGGATTCGAGGGGTCCGGATCGGATTTCATGCCTCAGTACAAGAAGTACATTCTTGATGGCAAAACGGTCGTCGCCAGTCCGCACAAGGTTTACGGTCCCCAGAATAACGACCTCGTCCTGCAACTGCGAAAGCGCGGGGTGAACAATGTCATCCTGGCGGGCATGTCGGCGAATCTCTGCACGCAAGCGCGTCTATATGAGCTGCTGGAGCAGGGTTTCGAGGTTGCTGTCGTTCGCAACGCGACTGCCGCGGCAAAGCTACCGGAAGGAGATGGCTATCAGGCCGCGCTGACCAACTTCCGCTACGTCGCCAACGCTCTGTGGACCACCGCTGAGGCGATCCGTCGCATCGAAGGTACATGAGGTTGCTGGCAGGATGCAACGAGCAGGTCACCTCGATAGCCGCAACCGTCAGGTAACCCCGTTCGAAAGCCGAATTGCCGGCTGGTGCCCCAGCAGCAAACGAGAAAGCAGAGTGCGCCTTCCGCCCTCCGTTTGTGGGAGTGGATGTGACGACCCCGGCCAGGCGCCGGGGTCTTTGTTTGGAGAAGACGTGGCAGGTCGGGGGAGAGGATAGTGGGTGGCTAAAGAGGCGGATAAAGTTGCCCTCGCCGGGTAGTAATCTAGTCGTTGCCTTGGCGTAATTCAATGATGTGCAGGCCTATCAGTCTTGCCACCAAGATGGCCATGTAGAGCTGACCCACTATCGCCTCGGTCGACGAGAGTGATCGGGCGGCGTGAGTGACAGCGGTAATGTCTCCGTATCCAAGCGTGCTCAGAGCAACCAAGTTGTAGTAAATGAATTGATCCATGGCGGCGAAATGAGGTGCATCGTTCTGCCCCGCGGATACAGTACCGGAGAAGGAGCCGGGGAAGGTGAGTTCCAGTGCTCCGTAGATCAGCGCCCAGAACAATCCTAGCAGGATGTATCCACAGATGGCGCCAAATATCTTGTCTGTACCCACACGCTCCTGCTGCATGACATTGCCGCACTTTGCTCCGCCGGCAAACTCTGCCAGGTTCTCGCAAACTCAATCGCCTCATCATTGAGATCCGCCACCTTCTTCGCTAGTTGCTGGTGGTGATCCGCAAGACCTATGGCTTCCAGAAGCAGGAGGACGTCCTCAAGGCCCCGCAACTGGCGACTGTGACCGGGCTGGACCGGGCCAATGTAATCCGGGCGATCAATGAACTGGTGGTAATCAACGTAGTGAACGAACAGGCAGGGCAATACGGGCAGATGCTTCAGATCAACAAAGATTACGAGTCCTGAGCGGTGCCAAAACAACACCGGCAGGGATGCCAAAACGACCCAATGTGCTGGGGTCTATCAGAAATTTACTGCGGACCCATACTCGACAGAAACGGCGCACTTACACCGGCCGAATGTTATCTTTCATCACTTCCTTAAGTTGCGTTAAAACATCGCAAACCGACATTGTCGCTTGTGATATTGGTGCATATAAACTAGCATCAAACGATTATATTAATGATGCATTTGTATTGTTGGAGTTATGTATGAGAACCACCCTGAACATCGATGATGAATTGCTGGCGGAAGCGCAGCGTATTTCGGGGTTAACCGAGAAGACGGCGGTGGTCAGGGAAGGCTTGCGGGCATTGATAGAACGCGAAAGCGCCCGCCGGTTGGCACTATTGGGGGGAAGTGATCCACAACTGCAGGCCATCCCTCGCCGCCAGTCGAATCCTGCATGATCCTGGTCGACACCTCGATCTGGATTGATCACCTGCGTAATGGTGATGAGCAGCTTGTCACCTTGCTCAATGAGAGCAAGGTATTGCTTCATCCTTTCGTTATCGGCGAACTGGCTTGCGGTAATCTGCGTAACCGAACTGAGGTGTTGAGGTTACTCAAGGATTTACCCCAGGCAGTGATTGCCACCGACTCGGAGGTGCTGTTCTTCATCAAGCGGCATCAGCTGATGGGCCGGGGGATTGGCTATATCGATGCCCATCTCATGGCCTCCCTAGCATTGGCCGAACATTCGCGTCTATGGACAAGAGACAAACGGTTAATAGCGGTGTCTGCTGCACTGAATTTGGCTTACGAAATTTCCTGATATTGAGTTAGTGAGCACACGGAAGACAGTCCGGCCCAACAGAACACTGTCGGAAATACGAGAAGAACCAAGACAACTCAGCGGGTTTGATAATCCGCGGATTATACAAAGGAAAAACTGGTACCGAGGGCGGGACTTGAACCCGCACAGTGTCACCACCGGTGGATTTTGAATCCACTGCGTCTACCAATTCCGCCACCTCGGCAAGGCAGCGCCCAAGTATACAGGAATTTATTGCCAAGGAAATTTCAATCTGCAGAGGTGAGTGCTGGGCCTCAAGCGGGACTTTGTCATCAGGTTGACAATTTTCTTGGTGATTAGCCCCATCTCTCAGCTGATATCCTACGAAAGGGCGATGGGGATAGGTTGGCGAAACCCTCGGCGGCATGGATGCCGCCGTGGAGCGTACACGGACGTATTTACAGCGTGTTTCGACAGCCTATCCCCACCGCCGAGGCCCAGCTGAGAGATGGGGCTAATCACCATTTTCTTTGTTTTCCCGGTGATCCGAAATGGTAGCCCTGGCCAAGTTCAAAACCCGGGTCCAGTGGTTTTGCGGCCAACTCCTCTGTTTCTATCCCTTCCGCCACTCGCTGGTAGCCTGCTTCATCGATCATTCTCGTCAGGTGGTTGAGGATGGGCTCTTGTGAAAAAAAGTTGATTCAATGGCGGCTGCCACCTGCGGGCTGATACTTTCGCGTGCTAATATCCGCGCGCTATGCAGTTATCAGATTTTGACTATGAACTTCCCGAGGAACTGATTGCCCAGTTTCCCATCAAGCAGCGTAGCGGCAGTCGCCTGCTGGTACTGGAGGCTCCGGGAAGGCCCCTGCGCGATCTGCTGTTTACCGATCTGCCCGCTCTGCTGCGGGCTGGAGACCTGCTGGTGTTCAATGATACCCGGGTCATGCAGGCCCGGCTGTTTGGCCGGAAGGTCAGTGGGGGCAGGCTGGAACTGCTGGTCGAGCGTGTATTGGCAGCTGACTTGGCCCTGACCCATGTCCGGGCCAGCAAATCACCCAAACCGGGGACAAAGATCCTGCTGGGTGAAGCGGGTCTGGCGGCCGAAGTGATGGGGCGCCAGGGCGCCCTGTTTGAGGTGCGACTCCTGGCCAGTGATTTCTATACCCTCATGGAGCGGCAGGGACACCTGCCTTTGCCTCCTTATATCGAGCGCTCCGATGAGCCGCTGGATCAGGAGCGCTACCAGACGGTCTATGCCCGCCGTCCTGGGGCCGTGGCGGCCCCTACCGCCGGGCTGCATTTCGATGAGACCATGCTCAAGCGGCTTGCTGAAGTGGGGGTAGAGAGCGCCCATGTCACCCTCCATGTGGGGGCGGGTACCTTTCAACCGGTACGGGTAGATAACCTGGATGAGCATGTGATGCACAGTGAGTACCTGGAGGTAAACGAGCAGGTCTGCCGGCAGGTCAGGGATACCCGCGCCAGGGGAGGTCGGGTCGTGGCGGTTGGCACCACCAGCGTGCGCAGCCTGGAAGCCGCCTCCGCCTCCGGTGAAATCCAGCCCTATCGGGGGGAAACCCGGCTGTTCATCCGGCCAGGTTACCCGTTCAGGAGCGTGGATAACCTGATCACGAACTTTCATCTGCCCCGGTCGACCCTGCTGATGCTGGTGTCGGCCTTTGCGGGGTTTACTGAGATCAAGCAGGCCTACCGTCACGCCGTGGCACAGGGTTACCGTTTTTTCAGTTATGGCGATGCGATGTTTCTCAGCAGAAATACGGAATAGATCAATCCAGCCGGGAATTTCAGGCAAAAAAAAGCGCGGCAGGGGTGCCGCGCTTAAAGTTTCCACCAAAGGAGGATGGAGGAGTGTGCTTAATCAGCACATAAACAGTTTCTAATACACATGGGGTTCCTGTCAAGTCTTTTTTAGGGAAAACCCTGATATGCCTGTTGAGATTATTAGGGATAGAACCTGTAACTGACTCAGTATTTTTGATGAATGATGAAATTTGAAAGCTTTCAGACAGCGGGTGGCGCCCGCCGGGGACGTCTGACATTTCCCCGGGGTAGCATCGAAACCCCTGCCTTCATGCCGGTGGGTACCTACGGCACGGTCAAGGCCATGACCCCGGAAGAACTTGAGGAGATGGGAGCGGAGATCATCCTCGGCAACACCTTTCATCTCATGCTGCGCCCGGGCACTGAGGTGATCCGTCAACATGGTGACCTGCACGGATTCACCCACTGGGAGCGGCCGATCCTCACCGATTCCGGTGGTTTCCAGGTCTTCAGTCTGGGAGATAGGAGTGGCGCACAGGGAAGTGCAAGTGTCGCAGGAGGCAGGAAGCCGGGAGCGACGAAGATCACCGAGCAGGGGGTTGCCTTCCGTTCCCCGGTGGATGGCAGCCAGGTCTTCATGGGGCCAGAGGAGTCGATGCAGGTCCAGCGGGAGCTGGGTTCGGATATCGTCATGATCTTCGACGAGTGTACCCCTTACCCCGCCACTGAAGAGCAGGCCCGGCTCTCCATGGAGCTCTCCCTGCGCTGGGCGCAACGCAGCAGGCAAGCCCATGGCGATAATCCCTCCGCCCTGTTTGGCATAGTCCAGGGGGGTATGTTCGAGCATCTGCGCGAAGCATCCCTGAATGGCCTGATAGAGATCGGTTTCGACGGCTATGCGGTGGGAGGCCTCTCGGTGGGGGAGCCGCCGGAGGACCGTTGGCGGGTGCTCGATTTCCTCTCCGGCAGACTGCCGGCTGACAAACCCCACTATCTGATGGGCGTCGGCACCCCCGAGGATATCGTCGAATCGGTGCAACGGGGTATCGACATGTTCGACTGTGTGTTGCCGACCCGTAATGCCCGCAACGGCCATCTCTTCACCCATCATGGTGTGGTGCGTATCCGCCATGCGGCCCACCAGTATGACGAGAGTCCACTGGATCCGCTCTGTGACTGTTATACCTGCCGCAACTACAGCCGCGCCTATCTGCGTCATCTGGACAAATGCCATGAGATCCTCGGTGCCCGACTGAATACCATTCACAACCTCTATTATTACCAGACGCTGATGCGAGACCTGCGGGAGGCGATCGAGGCGCGGCGACTGAAGGCCTTCGTGGATGAGTTCCATGCGCTACGGCGGGTCAGGTAAATGCCCTCCCATTGTGGCAAGATGATGACGACCGGATAGTTGTCGAATGCACCCTCCATAGAGGTTTTTTTTAATGAAAAAACGGATCATTAAAGAGTACGTCGCCCCATGGGAAAAGGCCTTTGACCGGGTATTAACGCCGCTGGATGAGTTTATTCACCGCCAGACCACCAGTGGCGTTCTGCTCATGCTGTGTGCGATTGCGGCGCTCATTATTGCCAACAGCCAGTGGAACGACGCCTATCATCAGCTGTTGGAGGTGCCATTTACGCTTGGCATGCCGGGGTTCCAGCTGTCCAAGTCGCTGCATCACTGGATCAATGATGGTTTGATGGCCCTGTTTTTCTTCGTGGTCGGGCTGGAACTCAAGCGTGAGATCCTGGTGGGGGAACTTGCCGATCCAAAACATGCGATGCTGCCGATCATTGCAGCGATAGGTGGCATGTTGGTGCCTGTTCTTATCTACGTTGGCATCAACCCGGAGGGGCCGGCCTTTGATGGCTGGGGGGTGCCGATGGCAACCGATATTGCCTTTGCCCTGGGTGCCTTGGCGTTACTGGGTAAGCGGGTACCCAAAAATCTACTGACATTCCTGGTGGCCCTGGCGATCGTGGACGACCTGGGCGCCGTCATGGTGATAGCCCTGTTCTATACAGAGACAATAAATATCCTTGCCCTGGCTACCGCGGCCAGCATGCTGGGATTGCTGGTGACCTTGAATCTCGGTGGCATACGCCGCCCTATACCTTATATCCTGTTTGGTGTGGTGCTCTGGATAGCCATGTTGAAGAGTGGTGTCCATGCAACCCTCGCGGGCATCTTTCTGGCCTTCACCATCCCCATGCGCCCAAAGTATGACCCGAAGCGTTTCCTGTGGCAGATTAAAGAGATGGTTGGACAGATCAAACAGGCCTACCATCGTGAAGAGAACATTCTCATCAATGATGAACTGCGCTCCCGGGTTCGGGCATTGGGGGAGGGTGTACTGCTGGTACAGGCGCCCGCGCAGATCCTGGAACGTAAGATGCACCTGCCATCCGCCTATCTTGTTATCCCTATCTTTGCCTTGGCCAATGCGGGTATTCCTATCGACTGGTCCTCTTTTGGCGGCATCGTCACTCACCCGGTCTCAATGGGTATTGCGCTTGGCCTGGTTGTCGGAAAACTGATCGGCATCGCCGGATTCTCCTGGCTTGCCGTACGGCTTGGCCTGACCTCGCTCCCACATGACTTGAACTTCAAGCACATTGTCGGCGCAGGGCTGATGGCGGGCATCGGCTTCACCATGTCGATATTCATTGCGGAACTGGGCTTTGCCCACCATGCCCAGGATCTACTGATGGCGAAAAGCGGGATTCTGCTAGCCTCGGTTCTGGCTGGGGTTTCGGGGTTTCTCTGGCTCTATTTTACCTATGATAAGAGTGAGGAGTAGCCTTCTCGATGCGGCATTTGGTCCGATAATCGTGACACCCTGCAACTCAGCGCCAATCTCTGGAAGGCCTATTTCTACATTTCGTACTCAGTTTAGTTACCCAGCCCCCTGTAACTTGCCGGTATCTGTGGCATAATCCCCGGCTGATTTTTGCTGGTGATCCGGAAAACCGGGGGCCAGTCACCAATAACTAATTTAGTTGAAAACGGAAAACACTATGAGCTTTTTTATCTCTGATGCTTTGGCAGAGGCTCCGGCCGCTGCTGGAGGGGTCGATACCCTGACGGGTCTGCTGCCTTTGGTTATCTTTGGTGTGGTGCTCTATTTCCTGATGATCCGCCCCCAGGTAAAGCGCCAGAAGGAGCATAGAAAGATGGTGGAGGCCCTTTCCAAGGGTGATGAAGTGGTCACCAACGGCGGTATGGCCGGCAAGGTTACCGATATCGGGGAAAACTTTATTCAGGTCGAAGTGGCTGATGGTATCGAGGTGAAGTTTCGTCGCCAGGCCGTTGAGTCCATCATGCCGAAGGGTTCTCTGAAAGAGTTGTAACGGCTGGCCTGACGTCGCTAGGCAGGGAGCCTGAAAATATAATAACCCTTGTGTCGGCCCGTTCCGGCACGTCAATTAACAATAGTCCGATGAATCAATATCCCTTGTGGAAAAATCTCCTGGTGCTGATCGTGGTGTTGCTCGGGGCGCTCTTTGCGTTACCCAATATCTTCGATCAGGACCCTTCGATGGAAATCTCCGGCACCCGTCGGGCCAATGTGGATGAGACCACCTCCGCACGCGTAACCGAGGCACTGAAAAAAGCTGGTGTCGAGGCGAAGGAGATCTCTGCCCAGAATGGTAAGTTACTGATCCGTTTTAAAAACTCGGAAGACCAGCTACGCGCTCAGGATCCTATCGCCCACGAATTGGGTGGTGATTACAACCAGGCGCTGACCCTGGCGCCGGACCTGCCGGATTGGCTGCGGGGGCTGGGTGCTGAACCCATGTATCTGGGGCTCGATCTGCGGGGTGGTATCCATGTGTTGATCGATGTGGATATGGATGCGGCGGCCCACCAGGCGGTGGAACGCTACAGTGGAGATATTCGTGGCTTGCTCAGAAGTAATAAGGTCCGTTATCTCCGTGTTAGCAGGGAAGGCGACCTGGTCATGGCGAAGTTCAAGGATGCGGCCAAGCGGGACCAGGCTGAGAAGCTGATCAACAATGAGTTCCGCTCCATGGTGATCGAAACCCTTGATGAAGGCGATGCCTTCTATGTGAAGGCCGCTCTTTCACCCGCGGAACGCAGGGATGTACAGAAGTTTGCCCTGCAACAGAACATCACTACCCTGAGGAACCGGGTCAATGCCCTCGGTGTGGCGGAACCGCTGATTCAACAACAGGGTGAGCGGCGTATCGTGGTGCAGCTGCCTGGCGCCCAGGATCCGGCAAAGCTGAAGGAGATGCTCGGCGCCACCGCTACCCTGGAGTACCGTCTTGCCGATACCGAACACAGTGTGGAGGATGCGGTCAACGGCCGGGTGCCGCCTGGAGCGAAACTCTACCATGAACGAGACGGCCAGCCAGTGTTGCTGAAGAAGCAGGTCATAGTGACGGGCAATCAGATTACCGACGCCTCATCCGGTCTCGATCAGCGTACCGGCCAGCCGGCGGTTTTTGTCAGTCTCGACGGGGTGGGCGCCAAACGCATGCGCCGTATGACCAACGAGAATGTGGGCAAACCCATGGCGGTGGTATTTATCGAGAATCGTACCATTACCCGCATGGTGGATGGCGAACCGGTGAAGCATAAGGTCAAGGTGGAAGAGGTGATCAGTATCGCGAATATCCTCGAGCCCTTCGGCCGGCGTTTCCAGACCACTGGGTTGGATTCCACTGAAGAGGCCCGTGATCTCGCCTTGCTGCTGAGAGCGGGTGCCCTGGCCGCTCCCATCGAGATCGTGGAGGAGCGGACCATTGGCCCAAGCCTGGGTCAGGACAACATCGACCAGGGTTTTATGTCGGTGGTCATCGGCATGGTTCTGGTGATGATCTTCATGGCGGTCTACTATCGGGTCTTCGGGCTGGTGGCGGATATGGCGCTGGGCATGAACCTGGTATTGATCGTAGCGGTTCTCTCCCTGCTGCAGGCTACCCTGACACTGCCCGGTATCGCGGGCATCGTCCTTACGGTGGGTATGGCGGTGGACGCCAATGTGCTGATCTTCGAGAGAATCCGGGAAGAGATCAAAAACGGCAGTTCGCCCCAGGCGAGCATCCAGGCGGGTTACGAGAAGGCCTTCTCCACCATCATCGATGCCAACATCACAACCCTCATCGCGGCGGTGGTGCTGTTCAGCTTTGGTACCGGCCCGATCAAGGGATTCGCGGTCACCCTGGCCATCGGTATCCTGACCTCCATGTTCACGGCGATCATCGGTACACGCGCGGTGATCAACCTTATCTATGGTCGCAGGCGGGTAAAGAGTCTCGCTGTTTGATTGGGATGGATTGAAGATGCAAATATTTAGCAAGACAACGACCTTCGACTTCATGGGCCGCCGCAGGCTGGCCCTGATCTTCTCCACTGCACTGATGGTCATCGCACTGGGTTCGCTCATCACGCGGGGCCTCAACCTCGGTATCGACTTCACCGGCGGCACCCTGGTGGAGGTGGGTTACAGTGAACCGGTGGATCTGGCCGATGTGAGGCGTACCCTCACAGCCGACGGCTTTTCCGATGCGACAGTACAACATTTTGGCACTTCACAGGATGTTCTGGTTCGACTCGCCCCACGTGAGGATGTGGACAGCGCGGAACTCAGTAACCGGGCGTTCAGCGCCATGAGCCAGGTGGATGGGAATGCGGATCTGCGCCGGGTGGAATTCGTGGGTCCTCAAGTGGGAGACGAACTGACCGAAGATGGTGGCCTGGCCATGCTCTATGCCCTGATCGGTATCCTGATCTATGTCGGGCTCCGCTTCGAGTATCGTTTTGCCCTGGGCGCCGTGATCGCCCTGGTGCATGATGTGATCGTGACGATCGGTATCTTCGCCCTGTTTCAGGTGGAATTCGACCTGCCGGTGATGGCGGCGGTGCTGGCGGTGATCGGTTACTCGCTGAATGATACCATCGTGGTGTATGACCGCATTCGTGAGAACTTCCGTAAGATGCGCAAAGGCACCCCGGAAGAGATCATCAATAGTTCGCTGAACCAGACCCTGTCGCGTACCCTGGTGACTTCGATGACAACCCTGCTGGTACTGGGTGCCCTGTTCATATTTGGTGGTGAGATCATCCATGGTTTCGCCCTGGCCTTGATCATCGGTGTGGTGATTGGGACCTACTCCTCCATCTATGTCGCAAGCACCGCGATTGTGTTGATGGGTATCAGCAAGGCCGATCTGATGCCTGTGCAGAAAGAAGGGGAGGGAGAGGAGAATATCGAGCTTCCCTGAGCTCAATTGGTACAGCAGCTTGACTGGTTAAGAATCCAGCTTGTGGACCGATTTCAGATTGCTGGTTTCGACGCTACCGGAATGGTGCCGGCTGTTTGTATCCAGCTTAGGATCATCTGTGCTGAGAGTCCCTATCACAGAGGCATTCTCAATGGAGTGAGCTTGTAACCACAGATTGTGGTATTCGCCCAATAGATCACGCATCACAAGCTCCAGTGCCCGGTCACTCAAGGGTTGTTTATCATTCTTGTCAGCCATTGCAGTTTTCCCGAGCGGATGATTGCGGAATTCACCGGCGTAACGGGTAATGCACGGGATTCTTGAGGCGGAGCAAAGAGAAAACCGGGAGGCTGTGAATGGAGTTCCCCGGATGGGAACTAAGCGGTCAATCTCCCATCCAGGTGAGGGCGGATGCATCTGAGCATGGCGTTATGGACCTTAAGGCTGCCGGCAATCACATTGCCGGTCTCGAGAAAACGCTCCCCGCCGGCAATATCGGTCACTATGCCCCCGGCCTCTCTGACCAGCAGTACGCCGGCGGCAAAGTCCCATGGCGCCAACCCCAACTCCCAGAAACCATCCATGCGACCGGCCGCCACATAGGCGAAATCGAGGGCAGCGGAGCCAGGCCGGCGAATGCCCGCGGTATCTTTGATCAGATCCTTGAGCATGCCCATGTAGTTTTCCGTGAAACGAAAATCCCGATAAGGGATGCCGGTGCCGAGTAGCGCGCCTTCCAACCCCTTGCGGTTCGACACCCGCAACTTGCGGTCATTGAGCAAGGCACCATCTCCACGGCTGGTGGTATACATCTCTTCCTTGATGGGGTCATAGACAACCCCCACTTCCAGACGACCCTTCACCTTCAAGGCAATCGAGATGGAAAACTGGGGAAAGCCGTGCAGATAATTCGTGGTGCCATCCAATGGATCGATTATCCACTGGTAATCGTTGCCGGCATGACTGCCGCTCTCTTCCGCCAGGATGGCATGGCTGGGAAACTTCTCACGCAGGACCTCGATAATGGCCTGTTCAGCGTTTCGGTCCACTTCGGAGACGAACTCGTTCTTACCCTTGCTGGTGACAGTCAGGGTGTCGAGCCGGTTGAATGAGCGGGTCAATACCCGTCCGGCTTCCCGGGCGGCGCGTACCGCAATAGTTAACATCGGATTCATGGGCGGCGAGGATACAGCAAGCAACTAAGTGGATAAAGTGATATTGATAGTTGCGATTAGTTACGGGAAGATCAATATCCATGTTAGAGAACATCAGAATCGTGTTGGTCGATACCAGTCATCCCGGCAATATCGGCGCAGTGGCCAGGGCCATGAAAAACATGTGCCTGGAGCGGCTTTGCCTGGTTACACCCCAGCAGTATCCCAGCGCGGAGGCGACCGCACGGGCCTCTGGAGCGGATGACCTGTTGGGACGAGCCAAGATCTTCAATAGTCTGGATGCGGCACTCAAGGACTGCCGCCTGGTAATCGGCACCAGCGCCCGGGAACGTACCGTCTCCTGGCCGGTATTGACGCCACGGGAGTGTGGGGCAAAGCTGGTGGAGGAGGCGGCTGAAGAACCTGTCGCGCTGGTGTTCGGGCGGGAGAGTTCTGGCCTGAGCAACGAGGAGCTGGACCGCTGTAACCTTCTGGTGCATATCCCCACGAATGCGGCATACAGTTCTCTGAATCTGGCCGCGGCGGTACAGGTACTCGCCTATGAGGTCTACCTGGCCTGGTTGGCCGATCATGAGCCGGTAACCGTTCCCCAGAGAGAGGTGGCATCAGCTGAGATGATGGAGGGCTTTCACACTCATTTGGCCCAGGCCCTGGAGGAGATCGGGTTTGCTGATCCCAAACAGTCCGAAAAGTTATTCAGGCGCCTGCGCAGCCTGTTTCATCGCGCCCGTCCCGATCGGGATGAGCTGAATATCCTGCGGGGTATTCTCAGTGCGGCGCAGGGACGCAAATCGATGCGGCGATAAATTTTTCATCGTCTAACCAAAAACCGGCTAAAATAGAAAATACCCTAGTAATACATATGGGAATGTGGATAATTTGCTGCCCTTGTGTTTTAAATAGCCTTATTTGGCCATTTTTATTCAGGAAGTGGTTGTGCAGTCCGAATCCGTATCGCCCCAGAAACCCCCCCATTTTTTTGAAGACATCCAATGTGTCTTCGAACGCGATCCAGCGGCGCGCAATACCTTTGAGGTTGTGACCACCTACCCTGGGGTACATGCGATCATCTTCCACCGGTTTTCCCATGCCCTGTGGGATTTTGGTTTGAAATGGCTGGCCCGTCTGTTATCCAATCTGGCCCGGCTGCTCACGGGCATAGAAATCCATCCTGGCGCCCGGATTGGTCGGCGTTTTTTCATTGATCATGGTATGGGGGTGGTGATCGGTGAAACGGCGATCATTGGTGATGACTGTACCCTCTACCATGGAGTGACCCTGGGAGGCACCAGCTGGCAGAAGGGTAAACGCCACCCAACTTTGATGAACAATGTGGTCGTAGGTGCCGGCGCCAAGGTCCTGGGCCCCATAGAGATCGGCGAAGGGGGCAGGATTGGCTCAAATGCCGTGGTGGTAAAAGATGTTCCACCTGGCGCCACTGTGGTGGGTGTGCCGGGTAGATTGATCAATCGTACCCGTTCCGGTGGTACTGAACATCGTGAAGCCATTGCCAAGAAGATCGGCTTTGATGCCTATGGGGCCACGAGAGATGCCCCGGACCCGGTGGCTCACGCCATCAACTGCATGCTAGATCACATGCACGTGGTCGACAAGAAGATGCAGGCCATGTGTGAGGCGATGAAAACCATGGGCATAGAAGAGGAAGAAGCCCTGCCGGATCTGGAGTCCTGTGAGATTGTCTCAACGGCTGAAGAACTGCTTAAGCTTGACGAGGAGGGTGAGGAGGAGAAACCCGGCAATCAACAGGGTGGGTAATACTTGACTAAATTACTTGGGAATGTATATTAGCAGCTGAAGATATTCTTGGAGCCAAACAAGTGAAGCTTACCACAAAAGGGCGTTATGCCGTAACCGCGATGTTGGATCTGGCCCTCCACTTTGGAGAGGGCCCTATCACCCTTTCAGACATAGCTCAACGACAGGGGATTTCGCTCTCCTATCTGGAGCAGTTGTTTGCCCGTCTGCGTAGGAAATCCCTGGTTACCAGCGTGCGTGGACCGGGTGGAGGCTATAGCCTGGGCCGTGAAGCAGCGGAGATCTTTGTGGGTGAGGTCATCACCGCGGTCGATGAGAACGTGGATACCACCCGTTGTCACGGTGCCCACAATTGCCAGAACAATGGTCGTTGCCTGACCCACGAACTCTGGACCGATCTCAGCAACCAGATCTACGACTATCTCAATCAAATAAGCCTGCAGGATCTGATGGATCGTCAGTCCGTACGCGAAGTGGCAAAACGTCAGAATGATTCAGACTGCACGGAAATTGAGATGGCTGATGTGAGTCAGATCAGCGCCTGAGCACGAGTTTTGGAGCGATAGATGAAGTTACCGATCTACATGGACTACTCAGCCACTACACCGGTCGATCCGCGTGTGGCGGAGTTGATGTGCAGTTACCTCACCCCAGCGGGTCAATTCGGTAACCCGGCCTCCCGTTCCCATCCGTTTGGCTGGACTGCGGATGAAGCCGTGAGCAAGGCGCGCCGGCAGGTCGCGGAGCTGGTGAATGCCGATCCGAAAGAGATCGTCTGGACCTCCGGGGCCACCGAATCCGACAATCTGGCAATCAAGGGTGTGGCCCATTTCTACCGTAAGAAAGGCAAACACATCGTCACCTACAAGACTGAGCACAAGGCGGTGCTCGATACCTGCCGCCAGCTGGAGCGAGAGGGTTTCGAGGTCAGCTATCTCGATCCTGAACCGAGTGGCCTGATCGATCTGGCCAAACTGGAGGCGGCACTGCGTGACGACACCATCCTGGTCTCCATCATGCACGTCAACAACGAGGTGGGGGTGATCCAGGATATCGAGGCGATCGGTGAACTGACCCGCTCCCGCAAGATCCTGTTCCATGTGGATGCGGCCCAGAGCGCCGGTAAAGTGCCGATTGACCTGGAGAGTCTCAAGGTGGACCTGATGTCCTTCTCCGCCCATAAGATCTACGGTCCAAAGGGCATTGGCGCGCTCTATGTCAGGCGTAAACCCCGGGTGCGTCTGGAGGCTCAGATGCATGGCGGCGGTCATGAACGGGGCATGCGTTCAGGTACCCTGGCCACCCACCAGATCGTCGGTATGGGCGAGGCCTTCCAGATCGCCGGCGATGAGATGGCGGCGGAGAACGAACGCATTCTCGGTCTGCGCAAGCGTCTGTGGGACGGCATCAAGGACATGGAGGAGGTCTATCTCAACGGCGACGAGGAACAGCGGGTTGCCGGCAACCTGAATGTAAGTTTCGCATTCGTCGAGGGTGAGTCCCTGATCATGGCGCTGAAGGACCTGGCGGTCTCTTCCGGTTCCGCCTGTACCTCCGCCAGTCTGGAGCCCAGCTATGTGCTGCGGGCCCTGGGGCGTGAAGATGAGCTGGCGCATAGCTCCATTCGTTTCACATTTGGCCGTTTCTCCACTGTGGAAGAGGTCGACTACGCGATCAACAAGATTTGTACCGAGGTGGGGCGTCTGCGGGAATTGTCCCCCCTCTGGGAGATGTTCAAGGATGGAATTGATCTAAAATCAATACAGTGGGCGGCACACTAAGAGAGGGAGTCGGCGTGCGGATTCTGTTCCGTAGGTAACCCTGAGAGGCATACCGCGGAGTGACTAGTAAGTTAAGAGGTTAATGTTATGTCATACAGCGAAAAGGTTCTCGACCACTATGAGCACCCCCGCAATGTGGGCGCCTTCGATAAGGGCGACAAGAGTGTAGGTACGGGCATGGTGGGTGCTCCCGCTTGTGGCGACGTGATGCGTCTGCAGATCAAGGTGAATGATGATGGCGTGATCGAGGATGCCCGCTTCAAGACCTACGGCTGTGGGTCCGCCATTGCCTCCAGCAGCCTGTTGACCGAATGGGTCAAAGGCAAGACCCTGGAAGAGGCCCAACAGATCAAGAATTCCGAGATTGCCGAGGAGCTGGCCCTACCGCCGGTGAAGGTACATTGCTCTGTGTTGGCGGAAGATGCCATCAAGGCGGCGATCAAGGATTTTGCGGACAAGAAGGACGACTGACAGGACCTAGTCGACCCATGCTGAACCGATAGAGGAATCCCCATGACCATCACAATCACCGAAGCGGCGGCACATCACGTACAGCAGTTTCTCGACAACCGGGGCAAGGGTGTCGGTATCCGCCTGGGGGTGCGTACCTCCGGCTGTTCGGGTATGGCCTATGAGATGGAGTTTGCCGATGAGGTCGGCGAAGACGATCTGGTGTTCGAGGACCGGGGTGTCAAGGTAGTCATAGACCCCAAGAGCCTGGTCTATCTGGATGGCACGGAGGTCGACTACACCAAGGAGGGGCTCAATGAAGGATTTAAATTCAACAACCCCAACGTCAAGAGCGAATGTGGCTGTGGTGAGAGTTTCGGAATCTGACGATTCCACGAAAACAGACGTTTTTTATTTAACCTTATGATCCGCGGCCACCCTCAGGGTGGCCATTTTTTTTGCTATGCTGGATTTTTCGAAAAACTATTTTGAACTCTTTGGCCTGCCGGTCGGTTTTATCGTGGATAGCGACTCGCTGGCGGAACGCTATCGTGAGCTGCAACGGGTCATCCACCCCGATCGCTATGCCAATGCCTCGGAGCAGGAACGCCGTCTCTCCATGCAGGGTGCCTCGCGTATCAATGAAGCCCTGGAAACCCTGAAAGATCCCATCACCCGGGCCAGCTATCTGCTCAGCCTGCATGGCATAGAAATGGATGCTCAGAAGGAGACTACGCAGGACATGGCCTTCCTCATGGAACAGATGGATC
>JBDLIF010000013.1:0-17557 GCA_039714955.1 Pseudomonadota bacterium
ACGGAGAAAAAGAGATGAATGAGCCGACAACTGCTCCTTGATAGCGGCTCCAGCGTTATTCTACTTACGGGCTTCCTGCCCTAATGCGTTGCTACTTGTACCTACATGTAGGTAAATGATCTTTTTATTCTTCTCCGTGCCTCCGTGTGAGGCAATTCTTTCGGATTATAGCGACTCATGACTCGACGGTCTGAGGCTCAGCCTCGCTGGTACTCCATCAATACAACCTTGACGGAGTACTAGTAACCCGCGGAGGCGAGGTCGAGACCGGTTGGGATATCCGGCAGCAGTTGGACGTCACTGTGAAGTTCACCATTCGGCAGCAGCGCCAGCCATCTGTACCCTGGCGGGCAGGCGTCGATAGCGAAATCGTCCTGCTTGGGGGTAAACTGGATGCAGGTCGACGGGGTGCCCATCAGTCTGATAGGTCCATGAAGGCCTTCGAATTCCTGGTGGATATGCCCGCACAGGGTACCTCTTATCTGGGGATGACGATCCAAGACTTGAAATAGTGAATCAGGATTATTCAGACCGATACTGTCTATCCACTGGCTACCGACGGGCAAGGGCTGGTGGTGCAGGCAGATCAGGGTAGGCATATCCGCGTGTCGGGCCAGTTCCTCCTCAAGCTGTACCAGTTGGGTCTTGGTCAGGTTGCCCCCGGTCTGCCCGGGAATGGTGGAGTCGAGAAAGACCAAAGACCAGCCATTGAGCTGTACACTGGGGACGTAGTGTACATTATCCTCATTGAGCAATAGGCTCATCTTCTTCGGAAGATCATGGTTACCGGCCAGACAGTAGACGGGTACGCCGATTTGCTGCAGACGTGAGCGAAGTCTCTTATAGCCGGCGTCCGAGGCATCGTGCACCAGATCCCCGGTGGCGAGCACCAGGTCCGGCTTTCCAATGACTTGATGTGCCTGAGCAAGCACCAGGTCAAGGGTTTGCAGGGTATTCAGTCCAAGCAGACACTGAGAAGGGTCGGCATAGAGGTGACAGTCGGTTATCTGCAGTACCTTTAAGCTGCCATCCGGCAGGTCCCTGAATGGACCTGAGGGTTGCTGTGGAGAACTGCCTGTAAAACGGTACATAATTCCTTGATATCATGGCCATTGGTTAAGTGACCAAGCTTGCCTCTGGGTGATTAGTTACTTCAATTCATAGTAGTTCAGTTGTCACCGAAGGGGCAATGTGGTCAGGCCTGTTTCCCTCTATTCATGGCTTAATGTATGAATTATTGCACAATATTATAGATTTTTTCGGCTAAAGATCGGAGGCGAATAAACGATTAGTTTTTTCTATAGAAAGGGCTAAACAGACTGATAGGCTCCTGTCAGATGACCCGGTCATTACCGCCGTCTACTGGAATCTGCGCGGCTGTGGTCTTGCTGAACAAAGGTCCACAGAGCTCTGCCGTGAGTTCCGCTACATCGCGGCTGCAAACCTCAGTTTTCAACAGGTTTCTGGTCTTGTAGGCCGCTACGCTCATGCCATAGTGGGCGGCGCGGGCGGCCAGTACCTCTTCGCTCCAAAGACCGGTATCGAATACCGCATCCGGGTGCAGACTGTTGATCCGGATACCATCCGGGGCCCACTCCAGGGCGGCGATCCTTGCCAGCTGGTTGAGCGCCGCCTTGGAGGCGGAGTAGGCCGCCGCGCCAATGCCGGGGGCGGGTACGTTCTTTGAGCCGATCACCACCACTCGACCCTGGCGTGGCGCCTGTTGCAACAGGGGGTGAGCCTGCCGCAGCAGGCGGAGATTGGCGTCCAGGTTGACCTGCATGACCTGTTGCCAAGCCTCATCTGACAGTTCCGCGATTGGACAACCACCGGGAAATATGCCGGCGTTCAGCACCAGCATGTCGAGTCCGCCAAAACTGAGGACGGTCTCATCCAGCGCCTCTTGCAGGGCAGCAGGATCGGTGACATCGCAGCTCAGGCCAAGGTAACCGGGGCTGTCATACTGGGCCTCGATCGCCGGGTTCAGATCCAGCCCGACTACTGCCGCGCCACGGCTGAGCATCGCCTCTGCGCAGGCCTTACCGATGCCGGAGGCGGCCCCGGTGATCAACGCCACTTCACCTTGAAACAGAGGCGCTTTGCCACTCTTCCGCAGCTTGGCCTGCTCCAGCTCCCAGTATTCCACGTCGAAGATGGCCTGGGCGGGCAGGGCCCGCCAACCACCCAGCCGATCGGCCCGCTGCATGATCTCCATGCTATGCCGGTAGATATCGGCGACGATGTTCGCCTCCTGCGTGGTTTTTCCCACCGTCAGCATGCCCAGTTTCGGGTCGAGGATGACCCGGGGAGCCGGGTCGAGCATCTGAACCGGGTTGCGCGCCTGGGGAGAGTGAATCTCGAAGTAGTCCCGATAGGCTGTGACATAGTCTGACACGCACCGGCCCAACTGAGGCAGGCGTTTGGTCCGAATCACATGATCGGGGGTGGCGGGGCCCTGCTGGGAGAGGAGCGGCAGATCATCCCGTTGGCAGAAGGCCATTACCGGCGCTTGCTGATAACTGCGCAGTATCACTGGACAAGCGGCTGCTGCTGAAAGCTCACGGCGCAGGGAGGTGAGGCCCGCCAGATCCTCCCTGGCCGGGGCTGGCTGTGGTGCTGGCAGTTCCCAGGCATGGTTCGATTTTAGATAACGCTCCGCCCGAGCCACCAGTTCGATCATGCGCTCATAGGAGGCTTTGGCGCTCTCCCCGAAGGAGAACAGGCCATGGTTCATCAGCACCATGCCGATGGTTTTTGGGCCGGCCTCTTGGGCAAAACGCTGGGCCACCAGTCGGGCCAGATCGAAGCCTGGCATCACGTAGGGAATGATCACCAGTTCGTCGCCATAGACCTCTCGGATGCGGGCCTCGCCATTCGGGGAGTTGGTGATCGCCACCAGGGCATCGGCATGGGTATGGTCGACATATTTAAAGGGCAGCACGGCGTGCAGGATCGCCTCCACCGAGGCAGCTGGCGCATTGGCAAGCGTCTGATGGGTCTTGAGCTGATTCACCATCTCCATGTCGGAGAGTTCGTCCAGCCTCGCCAGTTTCAGCAGGTGATCCATGCGCAGCGGGGTGAAGCCCGCTGCTTCGATAGTCGCCAGATCCCAGCCGCTGCCCTTGACATAGAGGATCTCCTCCTCATCGCCGAAGATATCGGCTTGGCGGATCTTCACCGAGGTGTTGCCGCCGCCGTGCAGCACCAGTGAGGGATCGGTGCCCAGCAGGCGGGAGCTGTAGACCCGCAGGGCCAGATCTCCGGTGAACTCTGTGGCTTCGTCATCGTTCCAGAGGCTTTGCATAAGCGACTCGTAGAATCTGCGGTGAGTGATACTCTGGGCTGGCTATCGACTCAACAAAGTTAATTGTTGATCAGCAGCTAACCGGTGGATGGGACTGGCTAAAAATTGTCAGTGGAGGTGAATAGGCCGACCCGCAGGTCCTTGGCCAGGTAGATCTCACGGCCATCCACCCGCATGATGCCATCGCCAACCCCCAATACCAGTTTACGGCTGATGACCCGCTTCATGTCGATCTGGTAGGTCACCGTTTGGGCCGTCGGCAGGACCTGTCCGGTGAATTTCACTTCACCCACCCCCAGTGCGCGGCCGTGACCCGGATTGCCGATCCAGGCAAGAAAAAACCCCACCAGTTGCCACATGGCGTCCAGACCGAGACAGCCGGGCATCACCGGATCGCCCGGAAAGTGGCAGCCGAAAAACCACAGGTCCCGGTTGATATCCAGCTCGGCGAGGATCTCTCCCTTGCCGAATTTCCCACCTGCGTCGCTGATCTTGATGATGCGGTCCATCATCAGCATGTTCGGGGTCGGTAACTGAGCATTACCGGGACCAAACATCTCGCCACGCCCGCAATTGAGTAGTTCATCACGGCTGAAGGAAGTCTGTCTGGTCATGGTGGAGTTCTCTCGAAATCGGTCGTTAGGGGCCCATCAGGACCCAGAAGGCGGGCTAGTGTCCTTGTTTAGGGGTGGGTGTGTCAAATCAGCTCTGATTATCCCTGACTCATTTTTTCTATTATGAAAGAGACGATCTCGTCCAAGGGCACGAAGCTGTTCTCCTTATCCTTACGCCCGCGATACTCCACCTTCTCCTCATCCAGTGAGCGTTCGCCCACTACGATGCGATGAGGGATGCCGATCAGCTCCATGTCGGCGAACATGAAGCCGGGGCGTACATCGCGGTCATCCATGAGCACATCGATGCCGGCCGCTATCAGCTCCTCATAGAGTTTTTCCACCGCCTCTCTGACACGTTGGGACTTGGCCATCTTCATGGGACAGAGGGCGACCTGAAAGGGCGCCAGCGCAACAGGCCAGGTGATGCCCTGTGCGTCGTGATGCTGTTCGATGGCCGCGGCGACCACCCGGGAGACCCCGATCCCGTAACAGCCCATGGTCAGGGTGACGGCCTTGCCGTTTTCGTCGAGTACGCTGGCCTTCATGGCCTCACTGTATTTCTGGCCGAGCTGGAAGATGTGTCCCACCTCGATGCCACGGGCGATGGTGAGAGTGCCCTGGCCGTCCGGACTGGGATCGCCGTCCAGTACGTTGCGCAGGTCGGCCACCTGCTCGGGCTCCGGCAGATCCCTTCCCCAGTTGATGCCGAAGTAGTGTTTGCCGTCGATGTTGCCCCCGGCGCTGAAGTCGGCGGTTTGGGCCACGGTACGGTCCACGATACAGGGGATCGGCAGATTGACCGGCCCCAGGGAACCGGGCCCGGCGCCGATGGCGTCACGGATCTCTTCATCTGTGGCGAAGCGTAAGGGGGCGGCGACCTGAGGTAGTTTCTCGGCCTTGAGTTCGTTGAGTTCATGGTCACCACGCACCAGCAGGGCGATCAGTTGGGCATCGGTCGCATCCGAAGCCTCCACCACCAGGGTCTTGACGGTCCGCTCGATGGGTTGTCCGAACTGCTCAACCAGCTCCTGGATGGTCCTGGCATCGGGGGTGTCGACCAGTTCCATCTCGTGACCAGGCGCTGGGCATTCATCCGCCGGCGCGACCGCTTCCGCCAGCTCCACATTGGCGGCATAGTCGCTTGCGGTGGAGAAGGCAATGGCATCCTCGCCGGAGTCCGCCAGTACGTGAAACTCATGGGAGGCGCTGCCGCCGATGCTGCCGGTATCCGCCGCTACCGGGCGGAAATCGAGCCCGCAACGGCTGAAGATGCGGGAGTAGGTTGCATGCATCGACTCGTAGGTCTGCTGCAGGGATGCGTTGTTCGCATGGAAGGAGTAGGCATCCTTCATGAGAAACTCCCGGGCGCGCATCACCCCGAAGCGGGGGCGGATCTCGTCGCGGAACTTGCTCTGGATCTGATAGAAATTGACCGGCAGCTGTTTGTAGCTGCGCAGTTCGTTGCGCGCCAGCTCGGTGATGATCTCCTCGTGGGTGGGGCCGTAGCAGAACTCGCGTTGATGGCGGTCGTGAAAACGCAACAGTTCGGGGCCGTACTGCTCCCAGCGGCCCGACTCCTGCCAGAGTTCCGCGGGTTGCACGGTGGGCATCAGCAGCTCCAGGGCGCCGGACCGATCCATCTCCTCCCGCACGATATTCTCAACCTTGCGCAGCACCCGCAGGCCCAGGGGCAGCCAGCTGTAGAGGCCGGCTGCCAGCTTGCGGATCATGCCGGCTCGCAACATCAGCTTGTGGCTGGCAGTCTCGGCGTCGGCCGGGGTTTCCTTGACGGTCTGCAGCGGGAACTGGGAGGTGCGCATGGTGGGGATCCGCTCTTAATTTGCTAAAAGGCGGGATTTTAGCCTGCGATGGCTTGATCCACCACTGTAATCTTGCTGAAGAAAAAAGCTTTGGTGTCTCCGACAGTGGCAGCATACCTATCCATGATGGGTATATTAATGCGAAGGTTCGCATTGAGAAACTCAACGAGTGAATGGGGAGATGTAATATCCGCTAGAATGTGCTGCCGCTCCATCCCCACATATGGCGTTCCGCGTTAGCGAACTCGATGTAGATTCGGTCCTGAGGGATGGCCAGTTGATCGTTGATCAGGCTGCTGAGCGCATCGGAGAGTTCACTGGTTCTATCGCCGGGCAGACCTATGCTCTTTAACTCCAGATAGGCGAGTGACGAGCCTTCGCCGGCAAAGAGCATATGTGGATTGGGTTCGATCATCACCATAACGTAGCGTTCGGGCTTGCCGAGGATCTGCGCCACCCTGGTCGAGGCCTTTTTCAGCAGATCAGTTCGGGCCCCGGAAGAAATCTCCACATTGGTCTGTATCTTCAATACAGGCATGACACCCTCCTGATACCCTAGCGGGTACAATTAGCCTTGATGTTGTCACGAGCGGTCTGCATCCGGGCTTGGCGCTCTGCTTCCGTCAGTCGTATGTATTGGCCGTCAGAAGTGCGCAATAGACGGTTTCCCTGACTCTCTAGTTTACCCAGGTTCGATTGAGCATTCACGCAGTTTTGTTCGCGTTTAACAGCATTTTCCTCGGCTTGTTTTCGGGTCTTCTCGGCCAGTTGACGATCTTCCTTGCGATCTTCTAGCTGTTGGCGCAGCTTGTTTAATTGTTCCGTCGCTTCGGTTGAGGTGTCTTTGGAAGATGGACTGACTTTTATTATCTCTACCTCACCGGAGGGCGGTGGAGTTTGTGAATAACTGACGGTGCCGTTTTCATCCACCCACCGGTAGGTTTGAGTATATCCGGACGCGGAATAGACCAGGAGGCCGCAGCATATGAGTTGAAGAGAGTTCATTGATCAGCATACCTCTGGCGCATGGGAAGCCCTAATATGTGGAGTGAGGGTATCAACAAGAGATTCGGCTCGACTACGCCATTCTTGAACCTAGATTCTGCAGTTGACCGCTCCATTCTACTTTTAACGAGTTGAATTCATGTGTATTTTGTTCGATAGGCCGACTCACCCGCTGAGTGAAACACGCTACGAGGTAGATTGCACGTTTTTGGCGGTACATGTCTTCGTTGCAACTCCTTGGAATAGAATAACTATTCCGCGTCGTTGCGCCTCGACCTGCACCCCCAAAAACGCACACTCTACCCCGTCCAACTGCAGATTCTAGGTTGAATGCTAGCTGGAAGGAGAGATGCACGCATTTGCTCCAAAGTCTGCTTGACCTGAGATGGGAGTATTAGTATTTTGTGCTGTTTCGATATTGAAATTTCCGCCGATGTCTTCGGTGTGATGGGGAGGTTCCCAACGTGGAATTGAGTGGTGGCGAGATCGTCGTTCAATGTTTGAAGGATGAGGGCGTGGAGCATGTGTTCGGTTATCCGGGTGGTGCCGTTCTGCATATCTATGATGCGCTTTTTAAGCAGGACTCCGTCAAGCATATTCTGGTGCGCCATGAGCAGGGAGCGGCCCATGCGGCTGACGGCTATGCCCGCTCTACCGGAAAACCCGGCGTCGCGCTGGTTACCTCCGGCCCTGGAGCGACAAATGCGGTGACCGGTATTGCCACCGCCTATATGGACTCTATTCCCATCGTGGTGCTGACCGGCCAGGTACCGACTCCGGTGATTGGCAGTGACGCCTTTCAGGAGGCGGACACCGTCGGTATCACGCGCCCCTGTGTAAAGCACAATTTTCTGGTCAAGCGTGTGGAAGATCTCGCTGAAACCATAAAAAAGGCCTTCTATATCGCGACAACCGGCCGTCCGGGACCCGTGGTGATCGATATCCCAAAGGATATCACCGACCCGGGGATCAAGGTCACTTATGACTATCCCAAGAAGATAAGGATGCGCTCCTATAATCCGGTGGCCAAGGGGCATCTGGGGCAGATCAAGAAGGCGGTCAGCATCATGTTGCGGGCGGAACGTCCGGTCTTTTACACCGGAGGGGGCGTGGTGCTTGACAATGCGGCCAAGCAGTTGACGGACCTGGTTGAAGAGCTGAATTTCCCCATTACCCAGACCTTGATGGGGCTCGGCTCCTACCCGGGCAGCGGCAAGCACTTCATCGGCATGTTGGGTATGCACGGCACCTACGAGGCCAACATGGCGATGCATGAGACGGATGTACTGATCGCGGTTGGGGCGCGTTTCGATGATCGCGTTACCGGTCATGTGAAGCAGTTCTGTCCCAATGCGACCATCATTCACATCGATATCGATCCCTCGTCCATCTCCAAGAATGTGAGGGTGGACGTGCCGATCGTAGGGCCGGTAAAGCAGGTGCTGAGAGATATGCTCAAGGTGGTCAGTGAGCATAAAAAGGGACTCAATGAAGAGGCACTGAAAAAGTGGTGGGCGCAGATCGATAAATGGCGCTCCATGGAATGTCTGAAATACGATACCCAGAGTAAACTGATCAAGCCTCAGTATGCCGTGGAGGTGCTGCACAGAGTGACCAAGGGTGATGCCTTTGTGACCTCCGATGTGGGCCAGCACCAGATGTTCGCGGCCCAGTTCTACCAGTTCGATAAGCCGCGTCGCTGGATCAATTCCGGAGGTCTGGGCACCATGGGATTTGGACTGCCGGCGGCGATAGGCGTGCAGATGGCGCACCCGGATGCAACGGTGGCCTGTGTAACGGGTGAGTCGAGTATCCAGATGTGTATTCAGGAGCTGGCTACCTGCCTGCAGTATGAGCTGCCGATAAAGATCATCCTGTTAAACAATGGCTATATGGGCATGGTGCGGCAATGGCAGGAGTTTTTCTACGAGAGCCGTTACTCCCAGTCAGGCATGAGCGTTACCCCTGATTTTGTGAAGTTGGCGGAGTCCTATGGGCATGTGGGTATGCGTATCGAAAAACCGGAAGAGCTTGAGGGCGCCATGCAGGAGGCCTTCTCGATGAAGGACCGGTTGGTCTTTTTGGATGTGGTTGTCGATCCGGCGGAAAATGTCTACCCCATGATCGCGGCGGGTAAAGGCCACCACGAGATGTACCTGTCACCGGAGAGCGAGTTGGTCTAATGCGGCATATTATTTCTATACTGATGGAAAATGAATCCGGTGCGCTCTCCCGGGTCTCAGGTCTGTTCACTGCTAGGGGTTACAACATCGAGTCATTGACCGTGGCACCGACCCAGGATCCCAGTCTCTCCCGGCTGACCCTGGTGACCCGGGGCAGCGACGAGATCATTGAACAGATCACCAAACAGCTGAATAAACTGATCGATGTGGTCAAGCTGGTGGATCTCTCCGAGGGTTCACACCTGGAGCGTGAGATGATGATGATCAAGCTGCGGGCCGAACGCACCCAGCGTGAAGAGATCAAGCGTCTGGTGGATATCTTCCGCGGCAAGATCATCGATGTCACGGATACCAGCTATATCGTCGAACTGACCGGAGCGGTCTGCAAGCTCGACGCCTTCATCGAGGCGGTGAATGATGAGCTGATCGTTGAAGTGGTGCGTACCGGCCCATCCGGCATCGCCCGCGGACCCAAAGGGCTTGGGCTCTGACGAAGCAGTTACTAATGCGAACGCCGGATAGCCGACCTGTTTTTCTGCAGGACGCCGTGAATACTTCCCTGTAGGCTTGACGATAGCATCTGACCTCCAGGGAGGGAGGAAATGCAATAGGATTGAATGGAACAATCTTTGCCTTGCTCTCGACACCTACAGAAAAACAGGTCGGCTATCCTATGAACTTTTTTAGTAACAATCGAAAAATATTCCGAAGGAAGCAAGATGGCTATTAACGTTTACTACGACAAAGACTGCGATCTCTCTATAATCAAGGGCAAGACGGTCACCATCATCGGCTACGGTTCTCAGGGCCATGCCCATGCCAATAACCTGCAGGATTCTGGCGTCAATGTCATTGTCGGCCTACGTGAGGGCTCCCCCTCCGCAATCAAGGTGCAAAACGCAGGTCTTGCCGTCAAGCCTATTGAGGAGGCGGTGCAGGCAGCGGATCTGGTGATGATGCTGGCGCCTGACGAATTTCAGTCTAGCCTCTACCGCACGCAGATTGAGCCGCATATCAAGAATGGTGCGGCCCTGGCCTTCGCCCACGGATTCGCCATTCATTACAACCAGATCGTGCCACGCGAGGATCTGGATGTGATCATGGTTGCGCCCAAGGCACCTGGGCATACCGTGCGTAGCGAATTCGAGAAGGGGGGAGGCATCCCAGACCTGGTGGCGGTCTATCAGGATGCGACTGGCACGGCTAAAGAGACCGCCCTCTCTTATGCTTCCGCCATTGGCGGTGGTCGTACCGGCATCATCGAGACAACCTTCAAGGATGAGGCCGAGACCGATCTGTTCGGTGAGCAGGCGGTGCTTTGTGGTGGTGCGGTTGAACTGGTCAAGGCCGGTTTTGAGACATTGACCGAGGCGGGTTATGCCCCGGAGATGGCCTACTTCGAGTGTCTGCACGAGCTGAAGCTGATCGTCGACCTGATGTACGAGGGTGGTATCGCCAACATGAACTACTCTATCTCCAACAATGCGGAGTATGGTGAGTATGTGACCGGGCCCAAGGTGATCAACGAGCAGAGCCGGGCGGCGATGAAACAGGCCCTGCACGATATCCAGACCGGCGAATATGCCAAGCAGTTCGTCATGGAGGGCCAGCTCAACTATCCCTCCATGACCGCCAATCGGCGCCTGAACGCAGCGCATCCCATTGAGCAGGTGGGTGAGCGGTTAAGGGGGATGATGCCCTGGATCAAGAGGATCGTGGATAAAGAAAAGAATTAAATGCAAGCCACAGAGACACGGAGGACACGGAGCTCTATCCACTAAATATTGCCCGTGTTCTCGGTGACTCGTCGGTAAACATCATCAACCGCCAGCCTGGGGCTGGCGGTGCTTTTTCTGGAGAAGCAAGATGTCGAAAGAGGGTGTAAATAAAGTCGTTTTGGCCTATTCGGGCGGTCTGGATACCTCCATTATCGTCAAATGGCTGCAGGACGAGTATCGGTGTGAGGTTGTGACCTTTACCGCTGACATAGGTCAGGGTGAGGAGGTGGAGCCTGTACGTGCCAAGGCGGAAGCTGCTGGCATCAAGGAGATCTACATCGAGGACCTGACCGAGGAGTTCGTCCGAGATTATGTCTTTCCCATGTTTCGTGCGAATGCGATCTATGAAGGGGAGTATCTTCTGGGCACCTCCATCGCCCGTCCGTTGATCGCCAAACGCCTGATTGAGATCGCCAATGAGACCGGTGCGGATGCCATCTCTCACGGAGCCACCGGCAAGGGTAACGATCAGGTACGTTTCGAACTGGGCGCTTATGCCCTGCGGCCCGATATCAAGATTATCGCCCCCTGGCGTGAGTGGGACCTCACCTCGCGGGAAAAACTGTTGGCCTATGCGGAAGCCCACGGCATCTCCATCGAGATGAAACGGGAGGGCAAGAAATCGCCCTATTCCATGGATGCCAATCTGCTGCATATCTCCTATGAAGGTTATGATCTGGAGGATCCCTGGACCGAGCCGGGCAATCAAATGTGGCGCTGGTCCGTTTCTCCGGAAGAGGCGCCAGATGAGCCCACTTATATCGAAATCACCTTTGAAAAGGGTGATGCGGCGGCCATTGATGGCGAACCGATGACGCCGGCAACGGTGCTTGCGACCCTGAATAAACTGGGTGGGGCAAATGGTATAGGCCGTGCCGACATCGTAGAGAATCGCTATGTTGGGATGAAATCTCGTGGTTGCTATGAAACCCCTGGTGGTACCATCCTGCTCAAGGCACATAGGGCGATGGAATCCTTGACACTGGATCGCGAAGCGGGGCACATGAAGGATGAGCTGATGCCTCGCTATGCCAAGCTGGTCTATAACGGTTATTGGTTCGCACCTGAGCGGGAGATGCTGCAGGCCGCCATAGACCAGACCCAGGAGGTCGTGAATGGTGTGGTGCGGCTCAAGCTCTATAAGGGGAATGTCTATGTGGCGGGTCGCAAGTCAGCCAGCAATAGCCTGTTTGATGAATCTATCGCCACTTTCGAGGACGATGCCGGTGCCTACAACCAGCAGGATGCCGAGGGCTTCATCAAGTTAAACGCGCTGCGTCTTCGGGTGGCGGCGGCAAAGGGGCGCGGGTAAGCAATAATCTAACTATTCAGCATGCAATTACTTTTGCAACTACTGATATTAACAAAAAAGGCCTGATGCTCTATGGCATCAGGCCTTTTCGTGTTAATGAACTGGGTCAGCTGCGTGTGATTGCCAGCTAATCGATAAAAAACTGCTGGCTCAATTTCGCCTTATGGAAGCGGGTCTCGCCTCTGGGTTTAACCTGCAGTTCAAAATTCAGTGTCTCCTGATCAGCGATTCTGAATTCACCAATGTAATAGATTGCTTCACTCTCTGTTACCTTGCGCATGGGGATGCTGATCAACTGGCCACGGATATTGGTGGCCTTGGCCATGACTATGGCCTCAACAGATTTACCTGTTGTCTCAGGGATCTCCTTGATCACACTGACATTCAGCATGCCGCGGTATTTACTCCGTTGTATCCGGTACTGCTTGGCGATGGCCGGGTCCAATGTGGCACTGGGGATGGCATTGTGATGAATGGTGTATCCTGGGATAGAGGTGCTGTTCTCAGCCCAGGCGCTGTATGAGAGCAGCATGAATAGGAGCAGTATCAGGCGGGTGAAGTTATTGGTTTTCATGGTTATCCTCCAAATGGTTTCCAGCATTTCGTTCGATCTTAGTTTGTCACTCCATTTTTGTCCATAGGAAAGAGCTGCCTGCCTAGCATACCCATTCTCAGATGACGCCTTGGCAATGGGCCTGACAGGATTAGCCTGTCTCAAGAGACGTTTTGTTTTACCAGTTCGGGTTTGGGATGGTCCTCGCTGGTCAATTGTTGACTGTTACTGAGACGATTTGCCATTTTACGCAAGGTGTTAAGTTGTCTGGCTATCTCGGTGTACTGTTCCTGCAATTCAAGAATGCGGTACTGCAGTGTGCTGCGGGATTGGCCAATCTTCTGCAGGTTAGACAAACGCTTTTCCATCATCTCCTTGTGGTCACGTATCTGCAGTACCAGAGGTTCCAATGTTGAGACAAGCCAGGCCTCTATTTCACTGTCCGCGCGATGAAAGATCTCCCGGGCGCGGTTGACCAGTGCCGAAAAGAAGCGTTTAACCACGAAGTTCTGTTCCATCATTGCGGTAACCGGGCTGTTGCGAAAGACCTCAGCCTCCTGATGCAACAGTTCCAATTCCACCCGGTATTTGACGATGGAGAACATCTTTGGCTGTACAACGGCAAAACCGTGTTCGTTCTGAAACTTGCGGTAGATGGAGCGGATCAGTTTGCGGGTCTGTTCACTCTGTGACACCACGCTCTGCATGTTATGCCGAATCTCCTCGAAGAGGCTTTTCATGTTGGACTTCATGCCCCTAGTGGTCCAGGAGTTGCTCATCTCTCGCCGGCTGCGTTCGATGACCTTGTCCAGTGCCTTGAAGTTAAGCGTCTCCTGTAACTGCTCGGCCTGTTGTTTCAACTCCTTCCGGCTCAGCTGGAAACTCTCTACGTCTCGCAGATATTGTGACTGTTCAGTGCGGGTCTTTTCCATCAGGCCAGTGATGACGTCATCGCTTTTGCCACTCAGCTCCTCCAGTTCTTCGAGTTGGTCCTTGGTGTTGTTGAGCTTGCCGGAGAGAACACTACGGCTGGTGTCCAGCATCTGTCCGACCTCTGACCCTAGGGTGTCGAGTATAATCTGTTGCTTAATGCCAAGAACATCCTGACCCAGATAATTTTCCAGGTCCAGGAGACCGCTTTTGTCCAGTAGTTCAGGATCGTTCTTGACCTTTGCCAGCAGCCCCTTATGGGCGGAGACCGGGAATACGGCGGTTTGTGCAATGCCCAGTATTTTGGCGCTGGATGATTGCTGATTACGAATGGCTTCAGACACATCCGAGGCATCCCGCAAGTCATCCCAGAGCATGTCGATTTTATTCAGGACCACCATCAGGCCCCGTTGGCGCCCGCTCTGGAAGCCCCTGATGTGGTGCTGCCAAATCTCCATGTCGCTGCGGGTAACGCCGGTATCGGCGCCCAGTACAAAGAGGACGGCTTGGGCGGATGGAAGCATATTCAGGGTCAGTTCCGGCTCGCTGCCCAAGGCGTTCAAACCTGGTGTATCAAGGATTGTCAGACCCTGTTTCAACAAGGGGTGAGGGAAGCTGATCAGGGCATGCCGCCACTTGGGGATCTCAATCGTTTCGGGTGGCTCGCTCTGGTGGGGATAAAGGTCTGGGCTATAGAGGCCCAGCTGTTTGGCCTCCGCCAAGGGGACGCTCTTGATCTGAACAAGCTCATTGAGCGCAGCCTTCATCTGTTCGACCGATTCGGTCTCCAGTGGATAGTGGACCCAATGGCTGTGGTCGCCCCTGAGCTGGGTGAGGGTGGTATCCAGTTGCCGGGTCTCTATGGGGAGGAGGTGGAGATAGGATTCATTTCGATGGTTGTCGTAAAAGAGCTCGGTGGGACACATGGTGGTGCGCCCGGCATCTGACGGTAGTAGGCGGTGGCCATAGTCCGCAAAAAAGATGGCGTTGATCAGCTCGGTCTTGCCGCGGGAGAATTCAGCAACAAATGCGATGGTCAGTTTGTCGCCTTTGAGTGTTTTCAAGGTCTGCGTAATGTTCTGCTGCATCTCCTCAGTTGACATACCATTTTCTTCCAACCAGGGGCAATACTCCTCAATGGTGTTGATGAGAGCCATCTTCCATTGGTCATAGGCTTGTAGTTGTTGTTGAAAACGTATTTTATCCATCGTTCCATCCCGAATATTATCAATGGGAACAGGCCATTAGGGTCTTCTTGAGGGCAGATGCAAGTACTAGGTGAGTCAGGGTTTTGTTGCGGATGTGATTGAATCTGCTCAAGTTATTGAATCATCAACGGGTATCGGCATCTTTGTAGGGGACTTTAACCGCAGGGATTTGGAGCGGGATGTTTCGCCTGATTCCAGACTGACCCGTGAGCGGGGTATACCAAACTGTTTGGCGAGAAACTTGATCAGATGGATATTGGCCTGGCCACCCACCGGCGGTGCCGTGATGGTGATTTTGTACTCATCTTCTCCGTAGGGTGCCACAAAGGCATCGCGGGAGGCCTTGGGTTGAACGCGCAACCGCAGGATAAGATCCTGATCCTCCCATCTATACCAACTCATAGGCTTCCGGTAAGCATGCGTAAGGGAGGTAACAGCAGCATCTTTAACAATATCAAGCCAATCATGACAAGCATGGGTGAGAGGTCGATGCCTGACATGGGAGGCAGAATTTTTCGGGCCGGGCGCATCAGGGGTTCGGTGAGGCTGTTGAGCAGGGCGGATGCCGGGTTATAGGCCCCCGGATTGATCCAGCTCAAAATGACCTGTATCAGTACCGCGAACAGGAAGATGTTGAGCAACAATTCCAGCAGTTCCGGGATAGCCCAGAGCAGGGGGGCAAAGGCGTTGACAGTGCTGCCGCTGATCAGCACGATCAGCAACAGTTCGATATATTTCAATCCCCAGGCCAGCAGAAGCGAGGCGATATCGACCCCACCAATCCCTGGAATGAAGCGGCGCAGGGGCTTCAGTGGTGGGGCAGTGATCTTCACCAGAAACTGGGTGATGGGGTTGTAGAAGTCCGCCCGCACCAGTTGTAGAAGAAACCGCAACAAAACGGCCAAGATATAGAGGCCAAAAAGGGTCTGAATGAGGAAGGCCGCCGGGTTTGTTAGATAGCTGTTGCCCATACTGTTTTATTTCTCTCTATCACCATTAGTTGTCATTGTTGAGCTTTTTCTGTTTGCCCAGCATGTTGGACAGCTCCTCCGAACGATCGCGAGCCCCCTTTAGCGCAGTTTTGAATAGCTCCCGCAGTTTGCCTTGCTCAAGAATGCCCAAGGCCCTTTCCGTGGTGCCGCCAGGTGATGTGACCTTCTCACGCAGCGTGGCTGGAGAATCGTTACTTTCCATGGCCATGCGGGCGGCCCCCAGTGCGGTTTGCAGAGTGAGCAGTCGGGCGGTCTCTTCATTCAGCCCCATGTCACGGGCGGCCTCCTCCATGGCCTCCATGACGAGGAAGAAGTAGGCCGGGCCACTGCCGGATACCGCCGTCACCGCATCTATGAGGGATTCTTCGGCCACCCAGCGTGTCAGGCCTACCGCACGCAGGATGCTTTCAGCCAGGTTTTTCTGTTCTTGGCTGACGTCTCTGCTTGCGTGCAGGCCAGTGGCCCCAGCCTGAATCATGGCTGGGGTGTTCGGCATGCTGCGAACCAGGGCGATCTTGTTCCCCAACCAGCTACGCAGGGCACTCTCCTGGACACCGGCAGCGATGGAGATAATCAGTGGCTGTTGTTTCTGTATCACGGGGGCCAGATCACGGGCAACGCTCTCCAGTATCTGGGGCTTTACCGCCAGTACTACCACGTCGGCATCCGCTACGGCTTGATGATTGTCTGTTTCGGTGCGTATCCCACAGCGTGCGGCCAGTCGAGCGAGTTGTTCCCCGTCCGGATCACTGGCCGTAATGCGTTTTGGGTCGTAACCGTCAGCTATGAGTCCGCTGATCAGGCTGGTGGCCATGTTGCCGCCACCGATGAAGGTGATATTGTTTGATTTCATCTTTTTTTGAATAGGATGCTAGCCAGATTCAGAGACTGTAGGTTAGTTTTTCACATTATACTGCCGGGGACCAAAAATTGCGGTACCGATCCGTACCAGACTGCTGCCCTCTGCAATGGCGGCTTCAAGGTCACTGGACATGCCCATCGAAAGGGTGGCAAGCGGCAGGGTATCGGTACTCAAGCAGTCGCGCAGTTCACGTAACATCTGAAACGGGCGCTGTTGTGTATCCGGGGCGTCTGAGGGGGCGGGGATGGTCATCAGCCCCTGAATCGCCAGGTTGGAGAATGCCGCATAACGTTCAAGCAGTTCGGGCAGTTCTGTTGGCTCATGTCCATCTTTGCTTGCCTCGCCACTGGTGTTGACCTGGATACAGACTTTCAGTGGAGCCAATCCCACGGGACGCTGGTCGCTCAACCGTTGGGCATGTTTGAGGCTGGCGAGACTATGCACCCAAGCGAAATTTTCCGCGATGGGTTTCGTCTTGTTGCTTTGCAGGCGTCCGATGAAGTGCCACTCAAGTTTCAAGTCACTGAGTTGTCCAATCTTTTTCAGGGCCTCCTGCAGGTAGCTTTCACCAAACGCCCGTTGCCCCAGAAGGTAAGCTGCCCGGATTTCGTCCGCATGACGGGTTTTACTTACCGCCAGCAGCTTGATGCTACCCGGCTGGCGTCCATTGGCCATGACCGCATCTTGGATACGTTGCCTGACCTGGTTTAGTCGCGCCTCGAGTGAGTTTATGGCTTCTGAGATCACTGGTGACTTGCGTTGTCTGTTTGGCAGAAATATTTCTACCAGGATTGGTATATTAGACCAGATATATATGGGTCCTGAAGGAGTTTTTCAATACAACCTTGTCGGAGTACCAGCTGGGACCAATAAAATCAGGGCCGCTTATAAAGTTACCTGATTACCCCTGATACTCAGCTACTCTGACGGCTGAGATTGTCCATAAGTACCGGGCGTATCTGGGGCGCGGTTGCAGGACACGCAGTGAATACA
>JBDLIF010000014.1:0-17549 GCA_039714955.1 Pseudomonadota bacterium
GAAACCCTCGGCGGCATGGATGCCGCCGTGGAGCGTACACGGACGTATTTACAGCGTGTTTCGGCAGCCTATCCCCACCGCCGAGGCCCAGCTGAGAGAGGGACTAATCACCTAGATGTATGACCCTAGATTCCGCAGTTGACCACTCCATTCTACTATCAACGAGTTGAATTCAAGTGCATTTAGTTCGATAGACCGACTCATCTGCTAGGTGAATCACGCTACGAGATAGATTGCACCAGGAGATTTGGCTGAGTATTCTCCAGGATGGTATTTTTTCCTGGTTTCCCTAAGATAGGCCCCTGCAGTTTCAGCATCAGGCAGACCGATCATCCATGAACAGTGACATCAGCTGGCAGACCCCGCCGGACAGCGACTACCAGGACATCCTCTACCATCAGGCCGAGGGTATCGCCAAGATCACCATCAACCGTCCCCAGGTGCGCAATGCCTTCCGTCCGGAGACCGTGCAGGAGATGAGCCATGCCTTCCGGCGCGCCCATCTCGATCCGCAGATTGGCGTGATCATTCTCACCGGTGCCGGCGATCTGGCCTTCTGCTCCGGCGGCGACCAGAAGATCCGCGGCGAGGGGGGTTATAGAGACAGCCAGGGCGTCGAGCACCTGAATGTGCTGGAGCTGCAACGGCAGATCCGCACCCTGCCAAAACCGGTGGTGGCGATGGTAGCCGGTTACGCCATCGGCGGCGGCCATGTGCTGCACCTGATCTGCGACCTGAGCATCGCCGCGGAGAATGCCCGCTTCGGCCAGACCGGCCCGAAGGTGGGCAGCTTTGACGCCGGCCTGGGGGCCGGCCTGCTGGCCCGCAGCGTGGGGATGAAGAAGGCCAAGGAGATCTGGTTTCTCTGCCGCCAGTACGACGCCCAACAGGCCCTGGAGATGGGGCTGGTGAATGCGGTGGTCCCCCTCGCCGAGCTGGAGCGGGAGACGGTCGACTGGTGCCGCGAAATGCTGGTCCACTCCCCCACCGCGCTGCGGGTTTTGAAGTCCGCCTTCAACGCCGATACCGATGGCCTGGCCGGCATCCAGGAGCTGGCGGGCAACGCCACCGCCCTGTTCTATCTCACCGAAGAGGCCCAGGAGGGGCGCAACGCCTTTGTGGAGAAGCGCCCGGTCGACTTCAGCAAATTCCCCCGACGGCCATGAAGTACTGGTTCCTCGCCATCCGGCCCAAGACCCTCAGTCTCTCCCTGGTGCCGGTGATCGCCGGCATCGCCCTGGCCTGGCGGGAGATGCACCTCTTCCAACCCCTGCCCGCACTGGCGGCAGTGCTCGGCGCCATGCTGATCCAGATCGGCACCAATCTGCACAACGACGCTGAAGATTTCGCCCGCGGTACAGACACGGAGGAGCGACTGGGCCCGCCACGAGCCAGCGCCCAGGGCTGGCTCAGCAGCGAGGCGGTCATGCGCGGAGCCAAGATCGCCTTCGGCCTGGCGTTTATCATTGGCCTATATCTGGTCTGGCATGGCGGCTGGCCGATCCTCGCCATCGGGCTGGTCTCCCTGCTCGCCGGTTATGCCTACACCGGCGGCCCCAAGCCTATTGCCTACAGCGCCAGCGGTGAACTCTTCGTGTTCCTCTTCTTCGGTCTGGTGGCGGTGTTGGGCAGCTACTACCTGCAGACCCTGACCCTCTCTCTCAACGCCCTGGCAACCGGCTGTGCGATCGGCTTGCTGGCCGCCGCGGTACTGCTGGTCAACAACTACCGGGACCTGGAGAGCGACCGCAAGGCGGGCAAACTGACCCTCACCCACTATCTGGGGGAGCATCGCTCACAACAATTCTATGCCCTGCTGATCATCACGCCTTTTCTACTGCCGCTGATGCTCAGCGGATTGACTGGCACCGTCTGGCTGGTACTGCTCGCCATGCCTTCCGCCTGGTTACTGCTGCACCGTTTTATCAGCGAGGCCCCAGGCCCAGGCTTCAACCAGATCCTGGCCCGCACCGCCCTGCTGCAACTCCTCTATGGGGTATTGCTGACCAGCGCCCTTTTGCTCTGAGATGATCATCCAAGCCTGCCGTCTGCTGCCCTATCGTCTGCCCTTCAGGCAGGCCTGGCAGACCCACCGGGGGGTTCTCAGGGAACGTGGTGGCTGGATTCTCGAACTGACCACCGATGATGGCAGGCGGGGTTATGGCGACTGCGCACCGCTGCTGGCCGCGGGCAGCGAAACCGCAGCCGCCGCCCAGCGCTGGCTGACCAGGCGCTTGCCCGCACTCCAGGATCAAAGTCCAGACGAGCTGATCAAGGGCCTGCCCCTGCCAACGAAGACCCCGGCAGCCCGTCACGCCCTGGAGACCGCACTGCTCGATCTCATCAGCCAATCCGAAGGCCTGAGCCTGCGCCGCTGGCTCTCCCCACGGGCGGTTGACCGGATCGCGGTGAATGGTTCGGCAGGCGTCCTGGAGCAGAATGCGGCGGAGCGATGCGGTAAGTTACTGGAACAGGGTTTTACCACCCTCAAACTCAAGGTTGGACTGGCAAGGGTCACCCAGGAATTACGCTGGCTGGAACAGCTTTGTGGTCAACTGCCAGCCCACATCAGCTTGAGACTCGATGCCAATGGCGCCTGGAGCCTAGCGCAGGCCCAGGAGTTCCTGCGCAACCTGCCTGAGACGGTCATTGAATCCCTGGAGGAGCCACTGGCGGAACCGCTGCCCGAAAGGCTGGCAATGTTACAGGGAATGACCCGAACCAACTTGGCCCTGGATGAATCTCTTGCGGGAATTCCGTTGGAACAGCTACTGGAGCAGCCACCGGTCAGACGACTGGTTCTCAAGCCCACGGTCCTGGGTGGCCTGCAGCCGTCGATGGACCTGGCCAGGCGGGCAGTAAAAGCCGGCTTGGAGGTCCTGGTCACCAGCACCCTAGAGAGTGCGGTGGGCATTCACGCCGCCGCGCAACTGGCCGCGGCGCTTGATCCGGCCGACGGGCCTTTGGCCCATGGCCTGGCCACCAGTGACTGGTTCGTGGAAGATGTGGCTCATGCCCTGGAAATCAATAACGGCCAGCTGCTGTTGCCCGATGTTCCCGGGCTGGGGATCAGGATGAATCAATAGCAATAGTTGCATCAATCATCGCATGTGATGACCTTCAGGGTTCAGGTACTCCCATGAGATATCCAGCGTAGAGGGAGGTAGTGTTTTGAGAGCGTCTGTGGCCATGGCAAGGATTGTTCCATTCAATCCGATTGCATTTCCTCCCTCCCTGGAGGTCAGAAGCCACAGTCGAGCGTACAGTGATTGTATTAACAGCGTATCTCAAAACACTATCTCCCTCTCCGCTCCCCGTTTGAACTCCTAAATTTGAGTTAACAGGTAAACGAGACAGAACCATGCCAGCAAAGATCTTCCGTTACCCGTTCATCGCCAGTCTGCACGACATCGATGCGGCCGGAGTGATGTTTTTCGCCCTCTATTTCCAGCATGCCCATGACGCCTATGAGGCCTTCATGGCGGAGATCGGCTTCAGCCTTCCGCGGCTGATCCGCCAGGGAACCCTGCTCCCCCTGGTGCACAGCGAGGCCGATTTTCTGCTGCCGATCCGGCATGGCGAGCAGCTGACCATTGAGATTCAACTGGAACGCCTCGGCAGCGCATCCTTCACGCTCGGCTACCGCTATCTCGATTCACGGGAGCGGGTAGCAGCGCGCCTGAAGACCAGCCATGTTACCTTGAATCCCGAGGACTGGCAGCCCATGGCGCTACCCCGGGCATTGCATGCGGTGCTGACTGAATATGCCGCTTGAGGGCACGGCGGTCGAGCTTGCCCATGCGGTTTCTGGGAAGCCTATCGATGCTTCTGAACTCACGGGGACGCAGGCCACTGGGCAGATGGGCACGGGCCCAGGCCTCCAGCTGGACCTCACTGACAGGGCCTTCGTAAAAGGCCACCAGTCGGTCCCCCCAAAGCGGATCAGGCCGACTGCCGACCGCCACGGTATGCAGCCCGGGACAGGCCTCCAACTGCTGCTCCACCTCCCGGGGATGGAGCCGCAGGCCACCTGAGTTCATCAGCTCATCCGCCCGACCGGACAGACAGAGCTGACCCCGATCGTCCCAAAAACCCAGGTCGCCCGTCGTGAACCAGCCATTCTCCAAGCCATCACCCGGCTTGAGTCGAGGATTGGCATAACCGACCATGACGGCATCCCCGGCAAGCCGGATCTCCCCCTGCTCTCCTTCTGACAGCACCAGCTTGAAGCCCGGCATAACCCGTCCCACCCGTCCCGGATTCAGTCCGGCCTGAGCGGTAGTGTCCAGCACACACATCGAACCGGTCTCGCTCATCCCATAACAGACGGCCAAGGGCCAGCCAGCCACATGGGCGCGCTCAGCCAGCGAGCGATCAAGGGGACCGCCACCCACCAGCGCCACCCGCAGGGAGCTTGGCGCCATTCTGCCTGGTGCCGCATCCAGCAGACGACCCAGCATGGCGGGCACCAGGGAGATATGGGAGATCGGGTAGCGCTCCAGATCTTGCCAGACCCGTGCGGCATCGAAGCCCCGGTGCAGCAGCATGGCGGCCCCGGCCTGACTGCAGCGATAGGGGATGGAGAGCCCGGCCACATGACTCAGGGGCAGGCAATTCAACCAGCAGTCGCCGGCATTCAGCCCCAATTGGCGATTTACCTGCCGGGCACTGGCGGCCAGGTTTGCCGCGGAGAGCATTACCCCTTTCGGGTCGCTGGTGCTGCCGCTGGTGGGAACGATCAGGCCTATCGGTTGCGGATCCATTGCAGCAGCGGCCGTCAGATGCTCCGGCTTCACTGGTCCCTCCGCCAACCTGAGCAGCTCCTCTCCCCGGACCCGTTTCACATCCCTTGGCAGCTGGGCTTTCCACTCATCACAGATGACCAGCCGGCAGCCAGTCTGGCTGAGCAGGGCCTCCCGTTGAAATCTGGGCATCTGGAGATCGAGGGGAAGTAGCGCCAGTCCCAGCCGGGCGGCGGCATGCAGAGACAACAGGGTCAACCAGGGGTTACTGGTGCTCACGCCAACGACAGGACCATTGGACAATTGCTGCAGGCGGCTGCTCGCTGACCTGACCCGCAGGTCCAGCTCCCGGTAGCTCAGGACAGCATCATCCACATACAGGGCAGTCCTCTCGCTGCCCTCATTCACTGCCATAGCAAGCCTGCTATCTGGCATCTCCTCACCCCTACATTGTAAGCCCCCAATCGTTATGTTTATCGGCTGTTGTTGGGGGCCGTCCTCAAATCCAGCTTTATTCCATTTATACGCCTGCACCGAAGAAATTGAAAGCAGGGGAATCCCTCTTGTTGGGACGTTCAATCACTTAAGTCCGATAGGGCGGTATCCCCGAAAGGATTAATCCCCATCCAATCCACATCTATCGCGGAAACGGGCATGGCCACAGGGAAAACCGATGATCAGCACCACCGAGAGCAAGGCCAGAATGGCCAGGTTTCCAAAACGCCCATAGGGTGTGCTGCCAGAGAGCGGCTGGACCTCTCCCTTGAGTACATCCTCCTCCAGGAGTGGCGAGGTGGCGATCAACTCACCCTTGGGGCCAATGATGGCCGAGATGCCGGTATTGGTCGAGCGCAACAGATAACGCCCGGCCTCCAACGCCCGCATCCGCGCAATCTGCAGATGCTGATGAGGGGCCATGGAGTCGCCGAACCAGGCATCGTTACTGGCGTTGATCAGATAGGCCGCCTCGGGCAGGGCCTGGACCATTTCGCTGCCAAAGGCATCCTCATAGCAGATCGACATCCCCACCGGATGCTGGCCCACCTGCATCAAGGGTTTGGGTCGGCTGCCCGCGGTGAAGTCGGACATGGGAATGGTAAAGAGATCCACCAGCGGCCAGAGCAAGGACTTGAAGGGAAGATATTCGGTAAATGGCACCAGGTGGCGCTTATGGTAGAGATCCCGCTGATCCCCCATGGCAACCATGGCGTTGTAGTAGCGCTTGCCATCCTCATCCAGCTGCACTACCCCAAACACCAGTTGGGAGCCGCGCTCCTTCAGCGCCTTCTCCAATGGTTGTAGAAACGGCTCATCCACCTGGTATTGAAAGGCGGAGACCGCGGTCTCCGGCCAGACGATCAGATCAAGACCCAGGTGCTCCCGGGTCCTGGTGGCGTAGAGTCGCAACGAAGGCAGCAGCTGGTCCATCTCCCACTTCTGGGCTTGGGGAATATTGCCCTGAACCAGCCCCACCTTCAAAGCGGCGCCCAGGGGTTGACTCCATTGAACCTGCAGCAGGCCCCAGCCAGCCAGCCAAAGCAACAACAATCCGGAAGCCGCATACCAGCGAGTAGTTTGGGAGCGAATCAGCAACAGCAATAGCCCGGCGGAGAGCGCCACCGCCCAGCTGACGCCAAGCCCCCCCAACACCGGGCCATAACCGGCCAGCGGCGTACCGACATGAGCATGCCCTAGCTCCAACCAGGGAAAGCCGGACAAAAACCAACCCCGAAACCATTCGACCAGCACCCAGAGTGTCGGATAGACGGCGAGCAGCTTGAGCCTCTCGCCACCCATGAAGAATCCGCTCAACCAACCGACAAGCCCATAATAGAGCGCCATCAGCAAGGCAAAAACAGCGGTAACCAGGATCGGAAAAAACCAGCCCAGATTGCCGAATTGTGCAATGCTTACATGCAGCCAGGTCACACCGCTGCCCATCAATCCCAGACCATAGAGCAGTCCCAGACGAAACCCCGATCCCTGTTTGTTCAGCCAGAGCCAGAAGAGCAGCGCTGGACCCGCCACCGCCAGGGGCCAGATGCCAAAAGGGGAGAAGGAGAGGGTGGTTAGGATACCAGCCAGCACCGCGACCACGCCTGGGTTGATCTTCTGAAGTTTCATACCCAAACGTTATGTGACCTTGATGGGTAGCGGCTTATCCAACCCGGCGGATTCCTCCGGATCATCATGTTCGTCTTCGATGTCACCGACGATCTGTTCGAGCACATCTTCCAGGGTCACCAGACCGGCTGTCGAGCCATACTCGTCCACCACAATCGCCATATGGTTGCGGTTGACCCGCAACTTCTTCATCAGACTGCTCAGGCGCATGCTTTCCGGCACGATGAGCACCTTTCGCATGAGCTTTTTCAGCCGAAACTTCTTGTAGTCCTCCCGGTGCATCCAGCTGAGCAGGTCCTTGGGCAGTAGAATACCCACCACTTCGTCGGTATCCTTGCCGATTACCGGAATACGTGAATGCAGAGACTCGATAACCACCCGCAGCACCTCCTCCAGATCGTCGTTACGCCGCAGCACCACCAGCTGAGACCGGGGTGTCATGACATCCCGTGCCCGCAGCTCCGATACCATCATCGCCCCATGCATCATGCTGAGGGTTTCGCTATCCAGCAGCTTGCGCTCCTGGGCCTCTTTCAGCAGCTCGAGTAGCTGCTCCCTGTTTTGCGGTTCACTCCCAAAAAGCCGGCTCAGGCCTTCCAGCCAGTTGAGGAGCGAACCGCTGGCCGCTCGATCTTTCTTGCTCATGTGTCCTCTTCGTTATAGGGATCGGAAAAATGGAGCCGTTGGAGGATGGTTCGTTCCAGTCCCTCCATCCGCTCCGCCTCTGCATCGGTCTGGTGGTCATAGCCCTGCAGATGCAGTACACCATGCACCACCATGTGGGCCCAATGGGCCCAAACTTGTTTGCCCTGCTCCCGCGACTCCTTGGCGACCAGCGGCGCGCAGATCACCAGATCACCCAGCAACTCACTGGGCACCTCGGGTGGGGCTTGAAAAGGAAAGGAGAGCACATTGGTCGGGCTCTCCTTGCCCCGGTAGTCATGATTCAGTTGCCGGCTCTCCGGCTCGTCGACAATGCGGATCACCAACTCGGCCGGAGCTTCCCGGTCAAGCAGGGCCGCACGCACCCAGAGGAGAAGATCCTCTTCAGTCGGCAGCTCCTCGGATTCCGTGGCGATCTGGACTTCGACTTCGAGCGACATCACTGGTTTTTTATCTGTGGTCCGCAAATGAACGCGAATGAACGCAAATATAACAATGGTTCATTTTGAACATAATAAGATTGATGATGATGTCCAATACTCAACTCCGCTTCCATTTAAAAAAATAATGATATTTTCACCTATTAGTCAAAAAGATATCCATGCCAGGCATGAAAGACCGTCTGCGGCAAGGATGCCGCGGCCGAGCCTACATGGACCTATTCACGGCGTGTCTTGCAGGCCTGGTATGGATATCGACAGCTCAAACGTCATAGCACCTTGATACCTGGCGGAGTCTCAGACGCAATCGGAAGAACGTTTGTCATGATTGGCTGACTAAATTACCTCTGCCGGTCGAACTCATCGTAGGCCCGCACCACCCGCTGCACCAGGGGATGGCGCACCACATCCCGGGCGTTGAAGAAGGTGAAACTGATACCTTCCACCTGCCCCAGCACCTCGATGGCCTGGCGCAGGCCGGATTGCTGGCCCCGGGGCAGATCGATCTGGGTCACATCGCCGGTGATCACCGCGGTGGAGCCGAAGCCGATGCGGGTAAGGAACATCTTCATCTGCTCCGGGGTGGTGTTCTGCGCCTCGTCAAGGATCACAAAGGATTCATTCAGGGTGCGTCCGCGCATGTAGGCCAGCGGCGCCACCTCGATCACGTTACGCTCTACCAGCTTGGCGACCTTCTCGAAGCCGAGCATCTCATAGAGGGCGTCGTAGAGGGGCCGCAGATAGGGGTCGATCTTCTGTGCCAGATCGCCGGGCAGGAAACCCAGCCGCTCCCCCGCCTCCACCGCCGGGCGCACCAGCAGAATACGGCGCACCTGGTCCCGCTCCATGGCGTCCACCGCACAGGCCACCGCCAGATAGGTCTTACCGGTGCCGGCCGGACCCACGCTAATATTGATGTCGTGGGTCAGCACCTTATGCAGATACTCCTGCTGGTTGGGCCCGCGGGGCCGCACCAGGCCGCGGCGGGTCTTGATCACCGTCTCCGGCACCTCCGGGTGATGCCCCGTCTCCAGCAGGGCATCGATCCCCGACTCCTGCAGAAACAGGTGGACCCGTTTCGGATCGAGGGTTTCATCGGCGGCGCTGCGATAGAGATCCCGCAGAACCTGCTCCGCCGCACGTATGGCATCCCGCTCACCGATCAGACGGAAGCGGTTGCCCCGGTTGCTGATCTCTATGCCCAGTCTGCGTTCGATCTGGCGCAGGTGCTCATCGAGCTGGCCGCAGACATTGGCCAACTGCTCATTGTCCTCCGGCTCGAGGGCCATATCGAGGGATTCTGGATGTTCAGACAAGTTGATTACCAGGCAAGGTGGGGGGTAAGACTCAACCGTTGACCGCCCGGGCGGAGGCCAGATCGACCATCTCGCCGCGCAGGGAATTGGGCAACGCCTCGGTGATACGCAGATCGACAAATTGGCCGATCAGCTCAGCCGGCCCATCGAAATTGACCACCCGGTTGTTTTCGGTACGGCCCGCCAGCTGGTTCGGGTCCTTGCGCGCCGGGCGGTCCACCAATACCCGCTGCAGGCTGCCCACCATCTGGCGGCTGATGCGTTGGGCCTGGTTGTTGATCAACTGTTGCAGCCGCTCGAGACGCTGCTGCTTGACCTCGAGGGGTACGTCATCCGGCAGGTCCGCCGCCGGGGTGCCGGGACGTCGGCTGTAGATAAAGCTGTAGGAGTGGTCGAAACCGACCGCCTCGATCAGTCTCAGGGTCTCCTGAAAGTCCTGCTCGGTCTCGCCGGGAAAACCGACGATGAAGTCGGAGGAGACGGTGATATCGGGGCGGACCTCAAGCAGGCGGCGGATCTTCGCCTTGTATTCGATCGCCATATGACCCCGCTTCATCATCGCCAGCACCCGGTCGGAACCGGACTGCACCGGCAGATGCAGGAAGCTGACCAGCTCCGGCACCCGGCCATAGACCTCGATCAGGCTGTCGGAGAACTCCAGCGGATGGGAGGTGGTGAAGCGGATACGGTCGATGCCCTCGATGGCCGCCACATACTCGATCAGCAGGGCTAGGTCGGCGCTTCCGCCGTCGTGCATCTCGCCCCGATAGGCGTTGACGTTCTGCCCCAGCAGATTGACCTCCCGCACCCCTTGGGCCGCCAGTCCGGCCACCTCGGCGATCACATCATCGAAGGGGCGGCTGATCTCCTCGCCGCGGGTGAAGGGTACCACGCAGTAGGTACAGTATTTGGAACAGCCCTCCATGATGGAGACAAAGGCGCTGGGGCCTTCGGCGCGGGGCTCCGGCAGACGGTCGAACTTCTCGATCTCGGGGAAGGAGACATCCACCACCGGATGCTGCTCAGTGCGCGCCTCCCGGATCATCCGCGGCAGCCGGTGCAGGGTCTGAGGACCGAATACCAGGTCCACATAGGGCGCCCGCTCACGGATTGCCTCCCCCTCCTGACTCGCGACGCAGCCGCCCACGCCGATGATCAGCTTGGGGTTCCGTGCTTTCCAGGGGCGCCAGCGGCCGAGCTGGGAGAAGACCTTCTCCTGGGCCTTTTCGCGGATCGAGCAGGTATTGAGCAGCAGCACATCCGCCTCTTCAGGCCGGTCCGTCAACTCAAGACCCTCCGCCTCGCGCAGCCCATCCGCCATGCGTGACGAGTCGTACTCGTTCATCTGACATCCGAAGGTCTTGATAAAGAGTTTACCGGCCATAGAGATCCTGAAGCTTGGAAAAGCGCATAGTTTAACTTTATCCAATCTAACTCCACAAATCCTACTGATGGAGATCAACTCCACCTCAGGCAGTAGAGGCCAGTCAGCCACGCATTCTGCTATTTTTATAGTAGGTAGTATGTATTTTTTCGCGGGATGCTGTTGTGACTGTTCCACCCCGGGATCTGCCGCCAGAGCTTCCCGACTCGATCGCTCGCTATCGAACGATAGCATCTGTCAGGAAAAGATGGCATGAAACAGAAACAGCTCCTCCTCTCTCTCATCACTGGATTACTGCTCGTGGCTTGCGGCGGTGATGATGAATCAAACCCTCCTCCAGAAACGCCTGTATATACCGGCCTCGAAACCGAGGCAACAATCTCGGCCTCAAATGCCGAGAGCCTGGTCAGGAAGATGTTCGGCCTTGGAGACGCTGCTATCAGATTGAGCACTGCCACTGATGAGGAGGCCGTGGAACCCAAGCCTGAGCCCTACAACATCCTGATTCCTCTGGCGCTGACCGAGACTATCGAGCGGATCAACACGGAGAATACAATTGCGTCAGACGCCGCGGCCAAGAACCTTAACATCGTCACCAATTGCGAGGATGACCTAGGTCTGATCGACTATACCATCACCATCGATGATATTACCGGCGCCTTTAATGGTGCCATGAACTATCGCGACTGCCTGGTGGCGGGTTTCACCCTGAATGGTTTGGCCGATATCAGCGGCGACTATGACCTGGCGAACGACACCTTCCTCAAGATCAACCTTGATTTTTCCTGGTTCAGGGGCGATTCCGAGACTGTCAGCTATGAGGCGGCCGATAAGATCAGCGTCGAGTTTATCGATGACTCCACCACCACGACCACCCTGACCGACTATGTGGTGACGATAGACGACCTGCCAGTGGTTAAATTCGAGGACTACGCCATCACCGTTACACAAGACGAATCAGGCAAGACCCTGACCCTCTCCGGCATTTTCTACCACCCAACTTATGGCTTCGTTACCCTGACCACCGATGGTTTCCTCAGCTTTACGGCAGACGACATCTGGCCATACTTCGGACAGGTGAACATGAATGGCGACGCCTCCTCGCTGCGGATTCTGTTGGAAGACAGCGAGCGTTACACTCTCTGGGTGGATGAGGACGGCGACGGAGAATACGAAACCGTGGACTTTGTGGATTGGCTGTAGAGGGATCGACCAGTGGCAAGCAGGTGAAAAAGAGCGTCTGCCCAATCTACTCGAAGAAATCCATTCGATTGTGGAGCCGCCGGGGCAAACCGACCCGACCTAGGGCTGCACTTTGTCCGTGACGGGCAAGTCAGATCTCATCGAAACGCCAGATCACACCGACAGTAATACCGGCATTGCGTGTCTCGCTGCGAGGCTCAAAAACCGTCCCTATCGATACCCCGTTCCTGAGCAGTTCCGCGTCAGCACTGCGCCCCAGCTCCCAGTATTCATACCACGGAGCAAGCCAGAGGGTCATCGCGGTAGCTAACTGCCAGTCTATTGCAAGGCGGGCCCGGAAACCGGTCTCCTCAACCAACGCCAGACTCACGTCATCAAAACGACCCGCGAAGTCCACATTAACCTTCGGATTGAGGGTCCTTGTAAAATGCAGGTCCGCGATAACACGGGTTTCCCTGTTGAAGGCCTGCTCGCCACGCAGACCCAGCAAACCGTAGCCCCAGCGGTAAGTCTCGTCCAGCCCACTTGCAGTCGCTGTCGAAAGGATGTCGCGGCGCCATTCACGATAGCCGCCCCCGGCGATCAAGCCGGCCCGCAGCCGGTCCGTTGTAAAGAACCAGGTACCGGCAAGGATCTCCAGATTTCGGATATCTTCATCGGTCGTTGTATCGACCCTGCGCGAGGTATAGTCCACGCGTCCAGCCGACCACCACAGGCTTGTCTCGACTAAGACCTGGTCGTACTCAAGATTTAATCCCGCCTTCACACCTGGCAGCCAGCCCTCCTCCCGGTCAAGGCTGACGCCCCGATCGTCGAACTCCTCGTAATCGAACGCCGTCCCTGACAGACCAAGCCAAGCGGATGTGGTGAAGCCGTTATCGCCGGCCAGAGCCGGCAGCGTATAGATCGAAAGTACAAGCAGTGGCCACCCGTGTTTCATCATTGACCGGCTTTCAGAAATCAGGTACGGGCCAACCGGCCCGTACCTAAGTCAAGGTAAAAAACAGCTTTCCGGCTAGAGGCTCTCGAGCTCTGTCCAGGTCGTCATGATGATAGTCTCGAACATACCATCGCCATCGGCATCGACCTCGATCTGGACATTGGTGCCGTCCGGCTGGGCGGTAACCCGCGCCTGGGAATTATCGATACCGGTGATCAGCAACACACCCGCCGTCGGATTGTCCGTGACGCCGAAGTCGTTGCCCGTGAAGGTTTCGAGGGTGACAAAGGAGACGGAACCGCCAATCTCCGTACTGTTGATCGTCCCTTGCATATCGAGACTGTAAGCGCCACTGATGCTATTCACCTCGAAGTCATAGCGATAATTCGTCATTGACTCGACCACATCAGCCGTCGAGGTCGTGAATGCATTACCCGAAAGCAGCAGACTCTCGTTGCCGGTCCCGTCATCACTGAGTCGCATGCTCATGTCACCGTCGGTCGTGACGACGAGGCTGCCATCACTCATCGAAAGCGAGGTAAAGATCACTTTGAAACCCAGGGCATAGGGCGGTATCCCGTCAAGGGTGCCGGTGACCTCGGTCATGGTGATGCTCATGGCACCATTCAGGACGACACCCGATTCAGTACAGTTATTGTATGAGACCGTGATCGTATCGCCGACAGTCAGCGCATTGGGATCAACGACATCGGCGGTTAAGGTCACGGTTCCGCCATCTGTGCAGTCAAATGTTTCGGATGTGACGGCGCCGGTCACACTGCCGGTATCCGACTGGCTGGCCAGGGTAGGCAGGCGCTCCAGTTGCCGGAGAACCAGCTCGGGATAGGTAAAACCGCTGTCGGGGAGACTGATCGACACGCCCGTTACGAAATCCGCGGCCGTCGTCGATCCCTCCACGGTGTCCACGGAACTCACCGCCTTGGCACTGATTGCCTTGGCATTGGTCGGGGTGATACTGACGCCCGTGGTGGTATCGGTCACAACGCTACTATCATCGCCACCACCGCCACAGGCGGTAAACAGCAACACGGTCAGAACGACGCTCAGGACGGATAGATAGGATCTGGCAAACTTCATGGTAAACCTCCATTGTCAGGTAATAGACACGCCATCAAGACGCATTGATGGGATCTAATCAGAAATATCCCGGCCTGACATTGAGACAGTTCACACACCTGCTACCGAGCAACCTGGGTGCCACTGAGAATACTGTTAACTTGATTCTACTTTTATGGGTTTGATGAGAGCGAAGCATTCACTCTAAGGAAAAATGGCATGCCGGTTGGCAAGGTACATGAGCCGGCCAGCATCAACCGAAGTACTGGTTTTCGACTCTTTGTAACAAAAATCTTCTGAAAGCCAATCACTCCTGCCAATAGTCAGCGAACTCACTTTTGAGTTCCGCAAGCACCCCTTGGGTCTGCAGCCGCTTCTGCCCGGCCGCCACGGCCATTACCTTGGCCAGCACCTCTCCGACCTCCTCCCGTTTCACCCCTTGCGCCTGACACTTTTGCAGGTAATAGCGGGTGCAGGGCAGGCAGTTCATTCCCATGGCGGCCGCCAACCCAACCAGGAGTTCGGTCTTGCTGTCCAGAAACTCATTCTGGTGGGTCGACGCATAGAAGGCGTCATACAGGGCTTTTTGCCGCTCACTCAACACTGTCTTCTCCGGCTTCCAACAGGCGCTCTATCCTCTCCTCTTGCACCTGCAGCTGCCGATGCATGCGCAGACGGTGACTCTGAACGATATAATCCAGCTCAACCAGGGCCGCATCGAAGATGTCATTTATCACCAGATAGTCGAACTCGGCGTAGTGGGACATCTCGTTCACCGCTGCCTGCATGCGCCTGTGGACGATCTCATCACTGTCCTGTCCACGGGAATCCAGCCGCTCCCGCAAGGCTTCCGGACTGGGAGGCAATACAAAGATGGAAACCGCCTCGGGAAAGCGCCTTCTCACCTGCTGGGCGCCCTGCCAGTCGATCTCCAGCACCAGATCCCCTGCTTGCAGTTGTGCACGTACGGCTGACTCGGAGGTTCCATAGAAGTTACCGAAGACCTCGGCATGTTCGAGAAACTCACCGGACTCCACCCTATGCAGGAAGCCTTCGTGGTCGATAAAGTGATAGTGCACCCCATCCTCCTCCCCGGGGCGCATGGCGCGGGTGGTATGGGAGATGGAGACCTGCAGTTCACCATCCTGTTCCCGCAATGCCTTCAACAGGCTGGTCTTGCCCGCGCCGGATGGGGCGGAGAGGATATAGAGGGTGCCGTTTGCCATGCTGGATTCTGAAGCCATTTTTTAAATGCTTATCTGTCGTGTCAGAGAGAGAAAGAACACCGAGTATTTAGCTTTATTGTTTTCATAACGCACCCGAAGTGCATTCCATAAAAAGTAGGGTGGGCACCGTCCACCTCATACCCCTCGATCTATCCTCTGATGGTGGGCGGTGCCCACCCTACATTGCCTAAGCCATTTGAGGCTATTAATCAATAATTAAAACTCGGCCGTTCACCCTTCGCCTCATAAAAGGGCATCATCTGGTCGGCGAGTTTGCCAAGGGTCTGCTGACGATTTGTCGGGCTGGGGTGGGTGCTGAGAAACTGCGGCATCCCATTCTGCGAGAGTGCACCCATCTTCTGCCACAGGGTTGCCGCCGCACGGGGGTCGTAGCCCGCCTTGGCCGCCAGCTCGATGCCGATGCGGTCCGCCTCAGTTTCGGCGGTGCGGCTGTTGGGTAGCTCAACCGCCAGCTTTGCCGCCAGCGCGGCGCCGACCAGTGCCAGTTGGCTGTTGTCCGATGCGGCGCCCACCGCAACCACACCCAGCTGACTGGCCATGGCCACCGACATCTTCTCGGCGGTATGTTTCGCCAGGGCATGGCTGATCTCATGGGCCAATACCTGGGCCAGTTCATCATCGGTGGGCTTGATCTGCTCCACCAGACCGGTATAGAGCGCCATCTTGCCACCCGCCATGGCCCAGGCGTTGACGGTCTTCGGATCATCGATGATCTTCATGCTCCAGTCCCACTCCCTTGTCTCAGGGCGCATCTCGATGGCCTGGGCGATGATCCGTCCGGTGATGCGTTTCACCCGGGCGTTCAACTGGGGATTGCTGTCCAGCTTACCCTCATCCTCATAGGGCTTGAGCATCTCCACATAAGCCGTTTTCGAGGAGTCGATCGCCTGCTCTTCGGAGACGATCATGAACTGGGAGCGCCCAGTGGGGCTGGTGGCGCATGCCGTCATTAGCGCCAAAAACATGACTGAAAAAATACTTTTCACTTTCATTTTATCCGGGTCCGTCAATACAAAATTAGAGGTCGTTATTCGATATTCTGGATCTGTTCACGCATCTGCTCAATCAGCACCTTCATCTCCACCGCGATACGCGTCACCTCAACACTGTTGGATTTGGAGGAGAGGGTATTGGATTCACGATTCAGCTCCTGCATGAGAAAGTCGAGACGGCGACCCACGGGCTCATCTGACCCCAGAACTCGCTCCACCTCCTGCAGATGCGCCGCCAGCCGATCCATCTCTTCATCCACATCGAGGCGTTGGGCGAGCAGGGCCATCTCCTGTTCGAGCCGGGTCTCGTCCAACTCCTGCATGACCTCCTGCAGGCGCTCCTGGATCTTCGTCCTGACCCCTTGCAATACCTCGGGCATCAGGACACGCACCCGACCAACCTGCTCCTGCATAGCGCGACAGCGTTGCAGCACGATCTCCGCCAGGCGCTCCCCCTCCCGCTGCCGGTTCAGCACCAGGTTCTCCAGCGCAGTCTCCAACAACGCCAGGGCCTGCTGTTTGACCGGGGTAAAGTCCTGCTCCTCTTCCTGCAACACCCCCGGCCAACGCAGCAGATCCATCGGTTTGAGATAGGAATCCACGCGCAGCATACCGGCCACCTCCAGGTCCGCCGAGAGCAGTTGCTCAACCATGCGCCGGTTGACCCGGATCCCCGCCTCCGCGTCCGTCCCCGGCTTGTATTTCAAGTTGACATCCAGCTTACCCCGCCCCAGACGTGCCGTGAGACGTTCGCGGACCGCCGTCTCCAGCACACGCAGTTCATCGGGCAGTCGCAGGAATGCCTCCAGATAGCGATGGTTGACGGAGCGAATCTCCCAAGTCAGCTCTCCGAGGTCACCCCGGTACTCATCCCTGGCAAAGGCAGTCATACTTCTAATCATCTTGTTTCCTTGAAACCATTTCGTCGGCTGCCCGATTATGTATCATAATGAGCAGCAATGGGATAGATCACGACACAATAAAGGCCTTTTATTAAATGTGATCCGCGTACCCTGAGGCAGGTACCCGCAAGAACAACCTGGACTATGCTTTGTAACAAGAATGAAAAATCCCCGCGACAGTCTGCCCCCCAATACCGTAATCGACTGTTACGTGATCATGAAACTGGTCGCGAGCGGCGGTTTCAGCCTGATCTATCTGGCGGAGGATGAGGACACGCAGGATGAGGTGATCATCAAGGAGTTCCTGCCAAAAAAGCTGGCGCGACGGGGCGATCACAACCAGGTCGAGGTCATCGACGAGAAGCATACCGACAACTTCAACCGCAGCCTGCGTCTGTTTTACCAGGAGATCAAGGTCCTGGCATCTCTACGCCACCCCAATATTGTGCAGGTGCGGGGGTTTTTTCGTGAGAACAACACCGGTTATCTGGTGATGGACCACGAGCGGGGCAAAAACCT